>JAVROZ010000838.1:0-8571 GCA_032162485.1 Mycobacterium sp. | reverse complement strand
CAACAGCGTGGTCAGCGTGGGACTCAAGCCCGGTTTCGTCGTGGTGGTGCCGGTGGTGCGCAAAGAGTTCAAGGGCCCGAATCCCTGGATCATGATCCGCGACTTCCACATCAAGATCGACGGCTGCGTGGGCCAGTCGTTTATCCGCTCTTATTCGACCCTGACCCGCATCACCGATGAATCCGACGTGGTGCTGTCCTACGTCGGCAGCACTAAAACCGTCTGAGGGCGCTCAACGCCTGGTCTTGCGTGGGGCACGCGGCGCTGAAAACGGTGCACCCAAGTTTGGCACCGCCTCGAAGCCGTTCGTGTGGGCCGCGGTCGTCGCGCGCCGGATCGGCAGGATCAGCGGGACAAACAGTATCTGGTCCAACAGGATTGGCGTGACCAGCCGATTGTGCACGAAGGCGAAAGAACTCTTCGAGACGGGGTCGGCCCAGCCAATGGTGCCGCCCAGGCCGGCGTGGCCGAATCCCCGCAAGAGTCCGGGCACCGGTGATCCGTGGTAGCCCAGATTGAAGGACATGGGTACGACCAGGTTCAGGTCCGGCCGCAAACTGGTCTTCCCGAGCAAGCCGCGGGCCAATTCGGTTGATAGCAATTGTGTTCCGTCGATTTGGCCGTCGTTGGCCAGCGCGCCGTACATCTTGGCCAGTCCGCGCGCGGTCACCACGGCGTTGACCGAGGGGATCTCGCTGTCCAGGAAGGGGGTGTCACCCTGAATCAGTGACGTGATGCCGGGCACGTACATGGCGCCCATGCCACCGGCGACCGGAAGCTCTGCGAGCCTGGGTGCCAGACGATCGAACAGCGGGTTGGCCCGGGTCGTCTGGGGGAACATGATCTGCGCGGCATTTGTCGGCGCATCGGCCGGGGGGCGGCCCAAATGCAAGCCGTCGGTGTTCAGTGTCTTGGCAACCTCGCTGCGAAATAACTCGCGCATGCCCTTGCCGGTAATTGCCCGGGCCAGTCCCGAAGTCAGCCAGCCGTAGGTGAATGCGTGATAGGCCGCGCGCCCCGCGTTGCGGTCGACGGGCGCAGCAGCCATGCGCTCTTCCATGCGGCGGTGATCCAGCAGCTCCTCCCTGCTGACACCGCCCAGGTGTGACAACCCCGACTTATGCGCCAACATGTCGCGCACAGTGATCGCGGACTTGCCATTCGCCCCGAACTCCGGCCAGAACTCTGCGACGGGCGCGTCGTAGGCCAGCAGTCCGCGGTCGACGAGGCGGTGCAGAATCGTCGCAGCTACGCCTTTGCTCGCGGAAAAGACCATCGCACCGGTGTCGGCGGTCCATGGCACCTCACCGTTTCGATCCGACCAGCCGGTCCAGACATCGACGACGGGTTCGCCATCCACATACACCGAAAGCGCACCGCCGCCGAAACGTGGTCCGCCGGAAAACAGCTTTGCGAAGGTACTGACCGCACAACTGAAGCGGGGGTCAGCGGCGCCGTGTACGTGTGCGGGCAGTCCGCTTTCTGCCTCTAAGAGAGCTGGCTGCGTCACGGCATGTTTCCTAAGCATGGTGCAAACATGAGAACCATATTACCACTCAGCGAAAACAGGGTTCTTCTGCGAAATACGCTTCAGTCCTCCAGCGCGCGTCCGACGATCAATGGATCGGGTTCGCCCACCACTTCATGATCTTTGTCGACGTAGTCAAATTTGTGCAGCAGGTGGCGCATGGCGTTGATGCGGGCCCTTTTCTTGTCGTTACTCTTGACCACGATCCAGGGCGCGTAATCGGTATCGGTCGCGCTGAACATCTCCTCTTTGGCCGTGGTGTATTGCTCCCACCTGTTCACCGACTCCAGGTCCATCGGCGAGAACTTCCACTGCTTCACCGGATCGACCAGCCGAATGGCGAACCTGGTGCGTTGCTCGGCAGGAGACACCGAGAACCACAGCTTGGTCAGGCTGATTCCGTCATCGACCAACATCTTCTCGAATGCCGGTGCCTGCTCGAAGAATTCGTCGCGTTGCTCGTCCGTGCAGAAGCCCATCACTTTCTCGACGCCCGCGCGGTTGTACCAGGACCGGTCGAACAAGACCATTTCGCCGCCAGCCGGCAGATGGGTCACATAACGCTGGAAATACCACTGCGTCTGTTCGCGTTCGGACGGCTTGTCGAGCGCCACCACCCGTGCTGTCCGGGGATTGAGGTGCTCCATGAATCGCTGGATGGTGCCGCCCTTGCCGGCGGCATCTCGGCCCTCGAACAGGATCAGATGCCGGGCGCCGGTGCGCCTGCTGTGGTTCTGCAGTTTGAGCAGTTCGATCTGCAGGTGTCGCTTCAGCCATTCGTACTCGTCGCGCGGCATCCGATGGTCGTAGGGATAGCGTTCTCGCCAGGTTTCAACCGGGTTGCCGTCCCGATCGAGCAAGACCGGTTCGTCGTCCTCGTCGTCGTTGACGGTGTACCCATGTTCTGGAGTCGACAGGGCGTCCAGACTTATCTCTGCCATGCTTTCGAAACTATCCGCTCAGCCGGAAAATGTTGCCCCATCAAAGCGTTCATGGCTGACGAAGTCTGCGACCGACTGGCGACGCAGTCTGGTCAGCTGACGGATGGGTTTGCCCAGCGGCACGACCGCGGCGACCGCATGCGTGTCCGGCACTCCCAGTAATCGGCGGACTCGCTGCTCCTCTGGGATAGCCATTGTCGTGATGGTGCCGCCGTATCCTTCGTTGCGCGCGGCCAGCAGAATGTTCCACACCAACGGATATACCGAGGCGCCGCTGGCCATGCCGACGCGGTCCAGCCCCTGATCAAGGGCAGCGACCACACCCAGGTCAACGGAAATGACCAGCACAACCGGCGCTTTGACCAGCGGGGCGAGAAACGCTTCGGGGACTTCGGTCTGCTCGACGACATCCGGCGGCACCGCGCTGGGATGAAGCGGATTCCACGGGCTTTCGCCGGCCACCAGTTGAGCGAAGTAGCGCCGAGCAGCGGATGCGCTGAGCTCGGCGATCCGGCGCCGGGTGTCGACGTCTCGCACCACGGTCACGTGCGCGCCTTGCCGGTTGCCGCCGCTCGGCGCGAAACGTGCCACGTCGAAGATGCGGTACAACACGTCGTCGGGCAAGGGGTCGTCAGTGAACTCTCGGGCAGCGAACGTTGTTCGCATGACGTCATAGAGATCCATCGGCGCCCTGCCTCACGACCGGGCGGCCGCTCGCCGTTCCAGCCGGAAGGTGCGCCGGTAACCGGCCGGCAGGGTCGTCACGGTCACTTCTACCGCGCCACTGGGCGCTACGGTGTAACGCTCCTCGACCTGCGGTCCCTCGCTCCACCGACCGACCGGCTGGCGCCGGAGATCCTCCCGGTCGTGCAGCGCCGGATCGAACGGGAACAGGACCGGGTCATAGGGCGTGACGTCGCCGTCCGGGCGCCCGTCCACCAGGCGGCTGCACTCGATGAATCGGAAATGTCCGATGTTGTGCGCGGCGCGGTAGCTGCGGCTGACGACGAGGGGGGTGTGACCGTCGGCGGGAAGCGAGGCATCCTTGGGCACGATCGGGTCGAACACGACCCCCGCACCCGCCTGCGCCTCGCGGAAGACCCCGAAATGCCGCGAGAAGCGTTCGGACAATACAAAACCGGCGTCGTTGTCGAGGAAGACCGCCAGGCCGATGGCCGTTGCCGCGAAGGGGTGCGGCGAACGCTTCACGCGTCGTTCGCCGAAGTTCGTGCGCAACATCCGGGAAACCAGTGGGAAGCTGCCGGCTCCGCCCACCACATAGATTCCGGCCACCTCGGACCAGCCGACATCGCGGCCCTCGCCGGCCGGGTCGAGCAGGACGCGCGCCAACAGCTCCGAAGTCTTGTCGACCAGCGGGGCGCATGCGGCGTAGACGTCGTCGATCCCGCACGAGAAGGGAGGCCGATCGGCCCCATCGACCTCGGTGAGGTCGACCAGGAAACGGCGCGTCTGGGGGCCGACGGCCTCCTTGCGGGCCGCGCATTCCTCGACCAACAGCTCATACACGTCGGGATCTATCTGCAACTTGGATCGGGCGAGAACGAGCCGCGCGATCGCGTCGTCGAAGTCGTCACCGCCCAGACGCTGTATTCCCTCACTGATGACCACTTCATGGACGTGTCCGGCCATTCTCAGCAGCGAGGCGTCGAAGGTGCCGCCGCCGAGGTCGTAGATGAGGACGTACTCGCGCTTGGCGGTGATCGTGGAGCGGTACCGATGGGCGTATTCCAGTCCCGCCGCTGAGGGCTCGTTCAGCAGCGCCACGACCTGAAAACCCGCAGCTGCGAAGGCGTTCAGCGTCATGAAACGCTGGGCGCTGGAAGCGTTGGCGGGCACGCTGATCGCGGCTTCGATCGGCTCACCCGCAACTGCGCCGGCGTTGGACCGTTGGTAGAGGTCGCTTCTGAGCTGAGCCAGGAAGCCGGCGAGAAGGTCGGCCAGCAGGTAGGTGCGTCCGGCTAGATTGACCTCGGTCTGCGGTCCGGCGTCGTTGAGCAGGCGTTTGAACGCCCGAAGCACCGACCAGCCCGGTTGGTGGCGGACCGCGGCTGCGTCCAGCCCGAATCGCAGCTCCCCGGCAGCGTTGGCAGCGACAAGCGACGGCCACGTATCGAGTCCGTCGAAGGAGACCACCGGGTAGTTGCCGCGGTCGACGACCGCCGCGACGGTGTGGGTGGTGCCGAAGTCGATGCCGACTCTCATCGCGCTCAATCCTAGGGCCGTCGGGCCTACTTCGTCAGTGCATCGGTCCCCGGCGCGCCCCTCGAGGCTCCACCCAGGGCTAAGTGCGAGTCCCATTGCCGTTGCAGGTCGCGTTCGACGGAGTTGGCCACCAACCCCGAGGGCGCGAACCGCTTCGAGGGAACCGGTTCTTCCTCGCTCAGCGGGGGTTTACCGGCACCGCGAATCACTCTGAGCGCCACCACAATTCCAGCGACGAACACGATGACGACGACCATGGCGAAGATGATCGACAGCGTGCCCTGAATGAAGCTGTTCCTGATGACGGCATCGAGCTGATGTACGTCGGCCGCCGAACCGAACGCGGTTTTACCCGCTTGCCGTGCCGCCGAGTACTGGAAATGCTGAGTCCAGTAGCCGACAGCGGGATCGGAGGAGAAGATCTTCTGCCATGACGCGGTCAAGGTGACGGTCAGATCCCACAGCAGCGGAACAGCGGGTATCCACGCCCATTTCAGGCCCTTTGTCCGCCCCCTCTGCTTGATCACGACGACGGTGACGACCGTCAGTGCGATACCGGCGAGCAGTTGATTGGCAATGCCGAACAGAGGAAACAGCGTGTTGATGCCGCCCAGCGGATCGGTCACGCCGAGCAGCAAGATACCGCCCCACGCCGCGACCACGGCCAGGCTGCAGATCCATGCGCCCGGACGCCAGCTCGGGTTCCGCAGCTTGCGCAGCGGACCGCCCAAATTGCTCAACGCGTCAGCGACGATGAAGCGAGCGACCCTGGTGCCGGCGTCGAGGGTGGTCAAGATGAACAGCGCTTCGAACATGATCGCGAAGTGGTACCAGAAGGCTTTGAGGCCGTCGCCGCCGAAGACTCGGTGCAGCATCTCGGACATGCCGAATGCCAGTGTCGGCGCTCCGCCGGTACGCGACACGATCGACTTTTCGCCCACGCTGGCCGCGGCCTGTTCGAGCTGGTCTGCGGTCGCCGCATTCCCCGACAACCCGAGCCCGTTGACGTAACGCGCGGCACCGACTGCGGTGTCGTGGGTCTGCACGCTGGGTGCGTTGAGCGTGAAGTACAGGTGCTGGTCCAGGATCGTCGCGGTGAGCAGTGCCATGACGGCGACGAACGACTCGGTGATCATGCCGCCGTAGCCGATCAGGCGCATCTGGCCTTCCTTCTCCAACATTTTCGGCGTGGTTCCCGAGGAGATCAGCGCGTGGAATCCGGACAGCGCGCCGCAGGCGATGGTGATGAACAGGAACGGAAACAGTGAGCCCGCGAATGCCGGCCCGTTGCCCTTGGCGGCGAACTGCGAGACCGCCGGTGCCTCGATCACCGGGTGGGCCAGACAAATACCAATGGCGAGCAGCGTGATGGTGCCGACCTTCATGAAGGTAGACAGGTAGTCGCGCGGTGCGAGCAACAGCCATACCGGCAGGACCGACGCCGCGAATCCGTAGCCGATCAGCAGCCACGACAGTGTGACCGGCGACAGCGTGAACCACGTTGCGCCCCATGATGTGTTGGCGACCCAGTCACCGGAGATGACGGCGAGCAGCAACAGAACAAAGCCGATCGCTGAAACCTCCGCGACCCGACCGGGACGCAGAAAGCGCAAGTAGCAGCCCATGAACAGCGCGATGGGGATGGTCATGGCGATCGAGAACACGCCCCACGGGCTCTTCGCCAGTGCCCGCACCACCACCAGTGCCAGCACCGCGATCAGGATCGTCATGATGGCCGGGATTCCGATCAACGCGGCCCAACCCGCCGTGGCGCCGAGTTCGTCGCGGACCATCTGTCCCAGGGAGCGGCCACGTCTGCGCGTGGAGATCCACAACACCAGGTAGTCCTGCACACATCCGGCGAGCGCCGCGCCGACAACGATCCAAATGGCGCTCGGCAAGTAACCCATCTGGGCTGCGAGCACCGGACCGACGAGTGGGCCGGCTCCAGCGATGGCGGCGAAGTGGTGGCCGAACACCACGCGTCGGTCGGTCGGCACGTAATCCGTACCGTCGTCCAGGATCTCGGCCGGCGTGGCGCGGTCGTCGCGGGGGCGGACGATCTTCATCTCGATCAACCGCGCATAGAACCGGAAGGCGATGAGGTACGTGCAACCCGCAGCGATGACGACCCACACCGCGTTGACCGTCTCGCCACGGCCCACCGCGACGATCGCCCAGGCGACGGCGCCGATCACGGCGATCACGCCAAAGGCGATCTTGTGCCCGAGGGTGATGGGGGAGCGGTCGACGATTGCGACGGGTGGCAGGTCGTCGTCGGTGCGGATGTAGCTGATCTGGTCGGCCACGGCGCAAACCCTACGCGGGCGATTCGGGTGTCGCCCGCCGAGTTCAGTACAGGGCGCGCACGGTGTCGATGGTGTCGGCATCGGCCGGGCTCTTGTCGTCGCGGTAGCGCACCACCCGCGCGAACCGGAGTGCCACCCCGCCCGGATAGCGAGTGGAAGCCTGCACCCCGTCCAGGGCTATCTCGACCACCTGCTCTGGCCTCAACTGCACGACGTACCCGTCGGTGCCGCCGACGGCCAGCTCGCTGAATCGCTCGGTCTGCCATTCCAGCATGGCGTCGGTCATGCCCTTGAAGGTCTTGCCCACCATCACGAATCCACCGGAGTCCGGATCACGCGCACCCAGATGAATGTTGGACAGCTTGCCCCGACGACGCCCTGAGCCCCACTCCACGGCCAGCACTACCAGGTCGAGGGTGTGCACCGGCTTGACCTTCAACCAACCCGCGCCGCGCCGGCCGGCTTGGTACGACGAACCCGGCGCCTTGGCCATCACGCCTTCGTGACCGGCGGCCAGTGTCGCCGCCAGGAAAGCCTCGGCCTCGGCCGGGTCGGAGGTGATCAGGCGGTCGACCCGCTGGGGCGCCGGCACCAGCGCGTCCAGGGCCGCCAGCCGCTCGGTGGTCGGCGCATCCAGCAGGTCCAGCCCGTCGCGGTGCAAGATGTCGAAAAAGAACACCGAAAGTGGTTGCGCCGCATGGGCGGCCGTCACATCGACGGACCGGCCGAACCGCGACGCGGTGACCTGGAAGCGGTGCGGGCGGTTGTCTGGGCGCAGCGCGATCGCCTCACCGTCGGCGATCAGGTCGGTGACCGGCAATGCCAACGTCGCTTCCACCACCTCGGGCAGCCGGGCAGTCACATCGTCCAGACTGCGGGTGTAGACGGTGACACGTTCGCCGGCCCGGTGGATCTGCACTCGCGCACCATCCAGCTTTGCCTCGAAGATGGTTGTGCCGCCGTGACGTTCGAGGGCATCGACGACGTCGGTCGCGGTCTGGGCCAACATCGGGCCGACCGGACGTCCCACTCGCAGGGTGAACTCGTCCAGGGACGCGCCGGTCATCGCTGCCGCGGCGACCGCGGGCAGATCCCCACCCAGCATGGCTGCGCGCTGTACCGCGGCGGCGGGTAGTCCGGCGCCCTTGGCCACGGCGTCGGCCATGATCCCGCCCAGCGCGCCCTGTCGCAGCTCACCCCCCAGCAGGCGCAGCAAAAACGTCTGCTCGATCTCGGTTGCGGCGGCGAACAGGGCCGTAATCAGCGAGGCGCGTCGCGCCTGGGAGCCCTTGCCCGAGACGCCGCCGATTTCGGTGAAGGCGGCGTCGACTTCGGCCACGGTCAGTACCGGATGCGAGGCGGGCGGTGGCAGTGACCGCAGCGCGGCCCAGCCCACACCGATCTGGCGTTGGCGTAGCTCGCCGGAAAGCCAGGAAACGACGGTCGCGACCAGCTCGGCCGCGACTGCGGCACGCTGCAACAGCTCGGCGATGTGAGCGACTTTGCTCAGCCGCGACGAGGTGGCGCCGACATTAAGCGATGTGCTTGCTACGTCTTGGAGGAGCACAGT
>JAVROZ010000837.1:0-4196 GCA_032162485.1 Mycobacterium sp. | reverse complement strand
GCTGGACCACCCGCAAAAACACCCACCACGACACCGAATGGACACCACCAGCCCACCACGACTACGGCCAACCCCGAACCAACACCTTCCATCATCCCGAGAAGCTGCTGCAAACAGGCGACGACGATGAGGACGCGGCGTAGCGATCCCGGTTTCATACTCACTAACGTGGGTGCGATGGATGAGCAGCACCGCACCCTCGTGCTGATGCGGCACGCAAAGTCGGCGTACCCCACTGGGGTGGCCGACCATGATCGGCCGTTGGCGCCGCGCGGCAACCGGGAGGCCGGTGTGGGTGGCGACTGGCTACGCGACAACGTGCCCGTCGTCGACGCAGTGCTGTGCTCGACGGCCACACGTGCCCGAGAAACCCTGGCGCGCACTGGAATTGATGCACCCGTCCAGTACGTCACACGACTCTACGGCGCAACTCCCGGCATAGTCATTAAGGAAATCAACAAAGCCGACGACGACGTCACCACTTTGCTCGTCGTTGGACACGAACCCACCACGTCCTCGTTGGCGCTGCTGCTGGCAGATACCGACAGCAGCAATGCCACTGCGGCGGAGAGCATCTCAGAGAAGTACCCGACGTCGGGCATCGCCGTACTCCGCGTCAACAGCCGCTGGGCAAATCTCGAACCCGGCGGCGCCACGCTGTTGGAGTTCCACGTGCCGCGCTGAGGCCCCGTCGCCGCGTTAGGCGTTCGTGGCCAGCGTCAACTCCATCAGCTTGATCGCCTGCCCGCAAGCATCGATGCCGGGCACTTGCGGGTTGACCCACCAGCCGACCACTCCGGCCGCGTCACTGGCGACACCACAGGACCCGTTGGGATCGCTCGGCCGCATCACAATCGACTCGATGCCCTGGATCGAGCGGTTCTCGATCTGGTACTTCAGCCCCTCGGCCACCTTGCGCTCATTGCTCAGGCTGCCCTGTTCAAACCAGAACCGGGTGATATCGATCAGGCCGGCCGGGTTCGCTGCCTGCCACCGGCAGATCGCGCCCACGAATGTGCTCTGAATGTCTAAAGGATCAGCACCCACGGTCTTGGCCAGGATGTCGGTGGTCAGGACCTCGCACTCCTTCAGCAGGTTCGGGTACTGCTTTTCGGAATTGTCGTTGCGCGGAACGCCGCCGCCACCCGCCTTGACGGCGGTTCCACCCACCGACCGCGTACAACCGGTCAACACCAACAGCACGGCTAGTAACGCCGCGGCGGCAATCAATACACCTCTGCCACTCGTGCTTTCCGGGCGCATCCACCTGCTCATTTTGAATTCGCAATCGACTGCCGGGTCAGTTCCTTCGCGATGTCGCACGCCGGCGGGAATGGCTTCTGACTGAAGCTCACCGACCATTCGATGAAGTCGTCCTGGAACTGGATTCCGACCTCACACAGCGAATCACCCAGGGCGGGCTCGTTACCTACGGCGATGAAGCCGCCATGACCGTTGATGTTTATGTCCTCGACGCTAGCGCGCGACAGCTCCTCGGTCTTACGCTCCCGCCCGATCGGGCTCCCGCGGTACCAGGAGAAGGAAAAGTGCGGACCCGAGATACCGCCGCCGGCCAGCCATTGGCAGCCCACCGAATTCTTAGCGGTATTGACCAGCCCGGTGATCTTGGTCAGCTGGGTCACCGACTCGTCGGTGACGCCGCCGCACTGCGGAAAGAATGGCCCGTGCTTGCCCTCAGCGTTGCCCGCCGACGACGGGACCGTCCCACCGCCTGGCTTGTTGTCGCCGGAACCGCAGCCGGCAACCCCGAGGATCAAAGCCAGCAAGGCCAACGCAACAGAAACCCGCGTCGACACCCGGACAGCCGAATTACGCCGCACCACTACCTGCCCATTCCTGAGGCCGCTGCTGCTCCACACGATGCACTGTAGCGGCAGCCCCCTGGGTCAACTACCGACACGCCACTTGAGCAGGCATTTCCGCACGACGAGAGGCCATGTTGGCGGTGCGGACTACAACCCGCTCGGTGTGCAACAGTTACCCCATGCTCCTGGCACTGCTGCGCCAGTACATCCGGCCGTACCGTCGGCTGGTCGCGGCGCTGATGGCGCTGCAGTCGATCAGCACCCTGGCTTCGCTCTATCTACCCACAGTCAACGCCGCGATCATCGACGACGGCGTCTCCCAGGGCAACACCGCCACCATTGTCCGGCTCGGTGTGGTGATGCTGGTGGTCTCCGGATTGCAGGTGCTGTGCGCGGTGGGTGCCACCTACCTCGGCTCACGGACCGGGACCGGTTTCGGCCGCGACCTGCGGGCGGCGATGTTCGACCACGTCATAACCTTCTCCGAACAGGAAACAGCTCGATTCGGTGCGGCGACGTTATTGACGCGCAGCACCAACGACGTCCGGCAGATCGTGTTCCTCGTGCAGACGACGGCCAACGTGCTGGTGACCGCGCCGATCATGTGCGTCGGCGGCGTCATCATGGCTATTCACCAGGAGGCCGCCCTGACCTGGCTGCTGCTGGTCAGCGTTCCCGTCATGGTGGTAGCCAATTACTGGATCGTTTCGCACATGCTCCCGTTGTTCCGCAGCATGCAACGCCTGATCGACGGCATCAACAGGGTGATGCGCGACCAGCTTTCCGGCGTTCGCGTCGTCCGGGCGTTCACCCGCGAAGGATTTGAGCGCGACAGGTTCGCCCGGGCGAACATGGCGCTGTCGAACGCCGCGCTCGGTGCGGGCAACTGGCAGGCGCTGATGCTGCCGGTGACTACCCTGACCATCAATCTGTCCAGTGTCGCGTTGATCTGGTTCGGTGGGCTGCGCATCGACAGCGGCCAGATGCAAGTCGGGTCGCTGATCGCGTTCCTGTCGTATTTCGCCCAGATCTTGATGGCGGTGCTGATGGGGACGATGACGTTGGTCGTCTTGCCACGCGCAGCCGTATGCGCCGAACGCATCACCGATGTGCTGTCCACGCGCCCTGCCGTCCAGAGCCCGGAGCAACCCAAGTTTCCAGTACAGGGAATTTCCGGCGTCCTCCGTCTGAACGGCGTGACGTTTACCTACCCCGGCGCAGACCGTCCAGTGCTGCAAGACATCTCGTTGACCGCTCAGCCGGGCACCAGCACCGCGGTGGTCGGCAGCACCGGGTCGGGCAAGTCGACGTTGGTGTCACTGATCTGCCGCCTCTATGACGTCACCGACGGCCGTGTGGTGGTCGACGGCCTGGACGTCCGCGACTATCAGACCGAGCGATTGTGGTCCGCGATCGGGTTGGTACCGCAACGCGGCTATCTGTTCACCGGCACCGTCGCCGACAATCTGCGGTACGGAGCGGCCCCGGAACAACACGTCACCGACGAGCAGATGTGGGAAGCGCTACGGGTCGCTGCCGCCGAGGAATTCGTGCGACCGCACGGACTGCAGATGCGCGTGGCCCAGGGCGGCATCAACTTCTCGGGCGGCCAGCGCCAGCGCCTGGCGATCGCGCGTGCGGTGATTCGTCGTCCGGCCATCTACCTGTTCGACGATGCGTTCTCCGCCCTCGATGTACACACCGAAGCGCGCGTGCGTAGCACGCTGCGTGAGGTGGCCGGCGAAGCAACAATCGTCATTGTCACGCAGAGGATTTCGACGGCAGCACAGGCCGATGAGGTGATCGTCGTCGACAACGGCAGAATCGTCGGCGCCGGCAGCCACGAATCGCTGCTCGATGACTGTCCCACCTATGCCGAGTTCGCAGCCTCGCAGTCGGTGACCGCCGGAGTCGGTGGCGGGCAATGACCGCACCCATGAGTGCTCGCCCCCGCGGGGCCGCCCCCGCTCCTCCCAACATGCGCTCGCGTGACTTCTGGGGATCGGCGAGGCGACTGCTGAGACGACTGGCCCCCCACCGCCGACTGAGCATTGCCGTCATCGCACTGGGCATCACCGGCACCGCAGTCGCGGTGGTCGTCCCGCGGATCCTCGGCCACGCAACCGATCTGCTGTTCAACGGTGTCATCGGGCGCCAACTACCAGTCGGCATCACCAAAGCCCAGGCCGTCGCAGCGGCCCGCGCCCGTGGCGACGGCGCGTTCGCCGACCTGTTGTCCGGGATGAACGTGGTACCCGGCCAAGGTGTGGACTTTGGCGCGGTGGTGCGCACATTGGCGTTCGCATTGAGCTTGTATCTGATTGCGGCTCTTCTGCTTTGGTGTCAGGCGCGATTGCTCAACGTCACCGT
>JAVROZ010000836.1:0-2721 GCA_032162485.1 Mycobacterium sp. | reverse complement strand
CCGTCGACCAGTACCCGCTCGAACGCCGATCCGGACAACGAGTCGACGTTCTTGGTCCACGGCTCGCGGCCGGTCGCGTCGACGCCGGACAGCATCGCCGAAAGCGACGGGTAGCACGGCGACCCGGTCGCCACCGGGATCAGGCCGCGACGGCGGTGGCGCTGCTGACCCAGCAGCGCACGATGTCGCGTACCGAGATCACACCGAGCAGTTCATCGCCGTCGAGCACGACGAGGTGACGGAACCCGCCGCGGACCATCGCCGCGGCCGCTTCCTCGATGGTCCAGCGCGGCGCCGCGTACACGACGTCACGGGTGATGTGGTCGGTGGTGCGTTCGGTGTCCGGGTCCAGACCGGAGCCGATGGCCATCAGGACGTCGCGTTCGGTCAGGATGGCCCAGCCCTCGGATTCGGGGTCGGCGATGATCGCCGAACCGACCCGGCGTTCGGCCATGAGCTGGGCCGCCTGCCGCAACGTGTGGTCGGGCCCGACCTGGAGAACCGCCTTGCTCATCGCATCACGGACCTGCATGCCACATCACTCCTCGTAACACATCGTCGTGCGGGTGATACAGCCATGGTCGGCGTCCGGTCCGGGCCTGACAAGCCATCGGCCGGTGGACGGACGGCACCGGCCACCGCCGGCTACCGAGTGCAACCGGCAGCCCGCGCGCGCGTCGTCGCGCCAAACTGGCAGGTATGCGCTTCCTGAACGGCTCACCCCCGCACGACCTGACGTTCGACGACGTGTTCATGGTGCCGGCCCGCTCCGCGGTCGAGTCCCGCTACGCCGTCGACCTCGCCAGCGCTGACGGCACCGGCACCACGATCCCGCTGATCGTGGCCAACATGACCGCTGTCGCCGGCCGGCGGATGGCCGAGACGGTGGCCCGGCGCGGCGGCATCGTGATCCTTCCGCAGGATCTGCCCATCACTGCCGTCCAGGAAATGGTGCAGTTCGTCAAGAGCCGTGACCTGGTGCTCGACACTCCGGTGACGCTGGCGCCCGACGACTCGGTGTCCGACGCGCTGGCGCTGATCCACAAGCGCGCGCACGGCGTCGCGGTGGTGGTCTTCGAGGGACGTCCGATCGGTCTGGTGCGTGAATCGTCGTGTGTGGGCGTGGACCGGTTCACCCGGGTGCGCGACATCGCAGCCACGGACTTCGTCACCGTGCCGGCGGGCACCGAGCCGCGCAAGATCTTCGACCTGCTCGAAAACGCACCGATCGACGTCGCGGTGGTGACCAATGCCGACGGCGCGCTCGCAGGAGTGCTGACCCGAACCGCCGCCATTCGTGCCGGCATTTACCAGCCTGCCGTCGACACCGCGGGACGGCTGCGGATCGGCGCCGCGGTAGGTATCAACGGCGACGTGGCGTCCAAGGCCCAGGCGCTCGCCGAGGTCGGGGTGGACGTGCTGGTGATCGACACCGCGCACGGGCACCAGGTCAAGACGCTGGACGCGATCAAATTGGTCTCCTCGCTAAGTCTTGGGGTACCACTGGTGGCCGGAAACGTGGTGTCTGCGCACGGAACTCGGGATCTGCTGGAAGCCGGTGCCAGCATTGTCAAGGTCGGCGTGGGGCCCGGTGCGATGTGCACCACCCGGATGATGACCGGCGTCGGCCGCCCGCAGTTCTCCGCTGTGCTCGAATGTGCTTCCGCCGCAAGGGAACTGGGTGGCCACGTGTGGGCCGACGGCGGGATACGGCACCCGCGGGACGTGGCATTGGCGCTAGCCGCGGGAGCGTCGAACGTGATGATCGGATCGTGGTTCGCCGGCACGTATGAGTCCCCCGGCGACCTGATGCGTGACCGCGACAACCAGCCGTACAAGGAGAGTTACGGCATGGCGTCCAAGCGCGCAGTGGTGGCCCGCTCCGGTGCGGACAGCCCGTTCGAACGGGCTCGCAAGGCATTGTTCGAGGAAGGTATCTCGACCTCGCGGATGGGGTTGGATCCCATTCGTGGCGGTGTGGAGGACCTGATCGATCACATCACCTCGGGCGTGCGCAGCACCTGCACCTACGTGGGCGCCTCGAACCTGGAAGAGTTGCACGAGCGGGTGGTGGTCGGAGTGCAGTCGGCCGCGGGCTTCGCCGAAGGGCATCCCCTGCCCAGCGGTTGGTGAAAAACTCATGAATCTCTCCGGCACCGTGGTCAGCGTGCTGGCAATTCTGGCGTTGACCTTCGGCACCGCGGTGTTCGTCGCCGCCGAGTTCTCGTTGACGGCGTTGGACCGCAGCACGGTCGAGGCCAATGCGCGCAGCGGCGCCGGCCGGGACCGGTTCATCCGGCGGGCCCACCACCGGCTGTCGTTCCACCTGTCTGGTGCCCAACTGGGTATCTCGATCACCACCTTGGCCTCCGGTTACCTGACCGAACCGTTGGTGGCCAATTTGCCCCACCCTTGGTTGGACGCGCTGGTCATGTCCGATCCGATGGCCGACGCCCTCACCGGATTCCTCACCCTGGCGCTGGTGACCTCGGTGTCGATGGTATTCGGCGAATTGGTGCCTAAATATCTTGCCTTGGCGCGGCCGCTGCGGACCGCCCGCGCGGTCGTCCTTCCGCAGTGGGTGTTTTCGCTGCTGTTAACCCCGGCGATCCGGCTGACGAACGGAGCCGCGAACTGGCTTGTCCGTCAACTCGGCATCGAGCCTGCCGAGGAGCTGCGGTCGGCGCGCACACCGCAGGAACTGGTGTCGCTGGTGCGCAC
>JAVROZ010000835.1:0-2925 GCA_032162485.1 Mycobacterium sp. | reverse complement strand
AGTCCTCCCGTTCGGTGACACGTGCTTCGGTGACACGGACATTGTCCGTCTCGACGGTCACGCCCCCGCGGGACTGGTACTCGGCGACGAGGCGCAGCAGTTCTTCTCCCTGCGGCCGGCGGCCCGGCCGGATGTCACAAGACCCCACCTTGGACTCCTGGATCTGCACGTTCGGGTCCAGGGCCACCCCGAGCAGATCGTTGGCCGCATCGCCGCTGACCACGGCGTCACCGCCGACACCCCAGTGGTAGGGCAGTCCGACCTGGTGGATGGTGTGCCCGCCGATCACCAGCGGGGTCATCCGTTCGGTGACGAGCACCTTGGCCTCGATCGCCGCGCGCGGCGAGACGATGGTGGCCCAACCGTAGGGCTCCAGACCGCGTTCGGCAGCCAACTGCGGTGAGACCTCGCAGAACATTTCCGGCTGAAGTTCGGAAAGGTAGGGCAGCCAACGACTCATGCCGCCCGCGGTGTGATGCTCGGTGAGCCGGTAGGTGGTGAAGACGTAGGGATACACCTCGGCGCCGGGATCGCCCGCGCTGGGCGCCCACAGGTTGTCCTTGCGCGGGAACATGATTCGCGATGGACTCTGCTGCTGCGGATACAGCGCGTTGGCGACGGGCGACTCCTGCGGCTCGTAGTGGGTCGGCAGCGGGCCGTCGACCAGGCCCTTGGGCGCGAACAGCCAGGCCTTGCCGTCAGCCTGCATGATGAACGGGTCGTCGCCCGCCAGGGCATCCGGTCCGCCGACGTCGGGGTCTGGGCGGACGTGTGGGGCGCGATCGACGGGGAAGTCGGGCACGTCATCGCCAAGCCAACGACCGGCCTCGTCGTCCCACCAGATGTAGCGCTTGCGTTCGCTCCAGGGTTTGCCGTCCGGGTCGGCCGACGCCCGGTTGTAGAGGATGCGCCGGTCGGCGGGCCAGGCCCAGCCCCACTCCGACTGGCTCGGCGTCGGGCCGCCCTGCGGCGCGCGGCGTGCCGCCTGGTTGACACCGTCGGCGTATACGCCCGAGTAGATCCAGCAGCCGCACGACGTCGATCCGTCGGCACCCAGCTCGGTGTAGCCCGGTACGGGCTTGCCGGCCTCGGGCCCGGTCAGATAGCAGCCGCTGATCTCGGCCAGCACCGCTTTCGAGTCCGGCTCGCCGTCCTCGTCGGTGGGATAGTCCCAGGTCAGATCGAGCAGCGGGCGATCACGTTCGTCCGTCGACCCGGCCAGCCGCTGCCTGATGCACTTGCCCAGTTCGACGAAGAACTGCAGTTCGCTCTGACAGTCGCCGGGCGGCTCGACGGCCTTGTGCCGCCACTGCACCAGACGTTGGGTCTGGGTGAACGAGCCGGCTTTCTCGACGTGGCTGGCCGCCGGGAAGAAGAACACCTCGGTCCCGATGTCCTCGGTCTTCAACTCGCCGGACGCGATCTCCGGGCCGTCCTTCCAGAACGTCGCCGACTCGATCAGGTTGAGGTCTCGCACCACCAACCACTTCAGGTGCGACATACCCTTGCGCTGCATCCGGCCGTTCGCGGACCCGACGGCGGGATTCTGGCCCAGCAGGAAGTACCCGTCGACATCGCCGTCGAGCATCGCGGTGACCGTCTGATACGTGCCGTGCGGACCGGACAACCGGGGCAGGTAGTCGAATGCCCAGTCGTTGTCTTCGCGGGCCGCGTCACCCCACCATGCCTTGAGCAGGCTGACCATATAGGTGTCGGCGTCGGCCCAGAACCCTTTCTGGTTCTTCGGGCCGACCGCTTCGACGTACTCCTGGAATGTGTCGTGAACGCCGGCCTTGGGCATCGGCAGATAGCCGGGCAGCAGATTGAACAGTGTCGGAATATCGGTGGAACCCTGGATGGTGGCGTGCCCACGCAGTGCCATGATGCCGCCGCCGGGTCGCCCGATGTTGCCCAGCAACAACTGGAGAATGGTTGCGGTGCGGATGAATTGAGCACCCAGCGTGTGCTGGGTCCAGCCCACCGCGTAGGCGAAACAGGTGGTCCGTTCGCGCCCGGAGTTCTCGGTTACGGCCCGGGCCAGGTAGCCGAAGTCCTCGAGGCTGATACCGCACATGTCGCGCACCATCTCGGGGGTGTAGCGCGCGTAGTGCTTCTTGACGATCTGGAACACCGTCCGCGGATGGTGCAGGGTCTCGTCGCGCAACACGCGGGCGTGCGGCAACGGCGGACCGCCGCTGCCGTGTTCATCGCCGGCGGCACGCGCCGAAGCGCTAACACCGTGTTCGTCGCCGGCTTCGTCCTCTTCTTGTCCTGCGTAGCCCCACGTCGACGGGTCGTACTGACCCGTCTCGGGGTCGAAGCCGGAGAACAGCCCGCCCAGATCCTCGGTGTCCCGGAAGTTCTCGTTGATCAGCGTCGCCGCGTTGGTATAGGCGACCACGTACTCCCGGAACCACAGCTCATGGGCGATGACGTAATTGATCAGCGCACCCAACAGCACCACGTCTGAGCCGGCCCGGATAGCGATGTGCCGGTCGGACACCGCCGAGGTGCGGGTGAACCGCGGGTCGACATGGATGACCGTCGCACCTCTGGCGCGGGCCTCTTCGACCCACTGGAAGCCGACCGGATGGCACTCGGCCATGTTGGAACCCTGGATGACAATGCAGTCCGCATTGGCCATGTCTTGCAGTGACTGGGTGGCGCCGCCGCGCCCGAAGGAGGTTCCCAGACCGGGAACCGTGGCGGAGTGTCAAATGCGGGCTTGGTTCTCGATCTGTATCGCGCCGGCGGCGGTGAACAGTTTCTTGATGACGTAATTCTCTTCGTTATCCAATGTGGCGCCGCCGAGTGCCGCGATCTTCATCGTGCGCCGCAGGGGGTGGCCCTTCTTGTCGATGTCCTGCCAGGCGTGCCGACGGGCTTCGATGAACCGGTCGGCCACCATGTCGATGGCGGTGTCGC
>JAVROZ010000834.1:0-3386 GCA_032162485.1 Mycobacterium sp. | reverse complement strand
TCGACTGTGGGTCAGCTGTGATTGGAGTGACCTGCCTTCGACCTTGTTGCAGCAACTTCCCGATGGAGCCTCCCGTGCCCGGTACCGCACCGAACCTCCGGCGGTTCGCCGCCTCGGCGACGACGCTGGCGCTCGGCGCGGTGTTGGCCACGATGGCGGTCGCCCCCGCTGCGCACGCGGCCGACGGCCGTGAATTGCTCGCGGCCGCGATCGCCAATACCCGCGGTTCCTACCTCGTCTACAACTTCGGTGGCAACAACCCCGCCCCGATGCTCAATGCCGGCGGCAGCTGGTATGAGATGGGCAGCGGCGGGCACCTGATGATCATCAAGTCCGCAACGCAGCGGCTCACCCCACGCCTACTCGTCGACTCCCACCGCGGCTATCAGGCTCGCTGCGAGTCCACGCCCGGTGCCCGCACCAGCGAGGGCCTCCTGCAGGCATCCGAGACGTTCACTCCCATTCAAGCCTGGCAGGCGCTCGGCAAGCCGACGATTGCGATCAACGCCAACTTCTTCGACGTGCGCGGCCAAAAGGGCGGCTCCTGGAAGTCGACGGGCTGTAGCTCACCCCTTGGCGCGTACTTCGACAACACCCGTGGCGGCGGGCCGGCCAATCCGGCGGTGACCGGCACCCTCGCCTACGCCGGCAAGCAGGCCCTGTCGGGTGGCGACGAGGTCTGGACGGCGTTGACCACGATGATCCTTCCGGTCGGTGGCGCGCCCTTCGTCGTATCCCCCAGGGCGCCCAACGACTACGACGCGGCCACCCCCATCATCAAGGATCTGACGGACAAGGGCACCCGCTTCGTCGCGGTGAGCGGTCTCGGCCTGTTGGCCCCTGGCGACACGGGACAGATGAACGACGGCGGCCCAAGCGCGGCCCGCACGGCGATCGGTTACGCCCGCGATCGCGACGAGATGTACGTCTTCCAGGGTGGCAGTTACACGCCCGACCAGATCCAGGACCTGTTCCGCGGGCTCGGTAGCGACTCGGCCATCCTGATGGACGGTGGCGGTTCCTCGGCGATCGTGCTGCGCCGCGACACCGGTGGCATGTGGGCGGGCGCAGGCGTGCCGAAGGGATCCTGCGACACGATGCAGGTGCTGTGTGACTCCCGCGAGCGTGCCCTACCGAGCTGGCTCGCCTTCAGCTGACCTCAGGCCGCCTTGTCCGACGCGGTGTGCTCGGAAGTGTCAGTGGTCGACGTGCCTGCCGGTTCGTTGACCTTGTCGCCGGTCTTCCCCGGCTTGTCGGCTGACTTGTCACCCTTGGGTGAGAAGTCGTTGGCGGTGTCGCGGGTCTCGTTGGTGGTCGGCTTGGCGTGCTTCGGCGGCTTCTTGGTACTCGCGTCCGATGCCGAGTCGTCCGCGCCCGGTCCCGCGTCGGTGTCGGGCCTGGCGTGCTTGGGGGCCGCCGTCTGATCGCCGGTCACCGACGCTGAATCACCCTCTGGCTTGGCATGTTTGGGGCTCTTCGCCGGCTTCGCATCGCCACCAGCGGCCGGAGTGTCTTCGTCGGCCGGCGTCTGGACCTCCGCGGCGGCAGGCGTCGCTTCGCTCGCGGGTGGCGTCTGTTCGGGCCCAACCGGGGCCGTCTCGGCCACGATCGGCGTCTTGTCCGCGACGACCGCGCTCTGCTCGGTCGGCGAATCCTTCACCACGGAGCCGTCTTTCGCCTCATCCGGGTCACCCGTCGTGGACTCCTCCACCGACGCGATGCTCAGCAGTCGGGCGTTGGTGGACGGCACGCTCGCCGCCGAGGTCTTCGACAGTGCGGTCACTGGCGTTGGGGCGGCCAGTGCCGTGGGGGCGCCGAGGTTGAGTCCACCGAGCAGACCGCCGATGACATTCGTCAGCAGGCCCGTGATCGCGTCGAACGGATTCGTCGCACCCGTGCCGGCGCCCGCGCCTGGAGTGGTGGTGCCCGTCGTCAGGCCGGACAACCCGCCGCCGGCCAGCAGGCTGAGCAGGCTGGCGAGCGCATTGGGGGTGTTCGCCGTCGGGTTGGGACCCAGCTCCTTCTGGAATCCGCCGATCAACGCGTTGAAGGTGTCCCCGAGCGCCTTGCCATAGTCGATGTTGGGGAAGGTCAGGAACGGCGTCTCGATGCCGGCTTGGGAGAAGTCGCGGGTGTAGCCGTTCGCCTGATCCACGTTGGCGTAGCCGATGTTGGTGAGGATGGTCAGTGCGGGCGCCAGCGCGTTGGCCAGTCGCATCGGTATCTGCGCCAGCGGGCTCAGCCCGACGATGTTCAGAAGGTCCGACGCGAGGTACAGCGGTTCCAGCATCGGCAGCGTCGCCGAGTCCAACGTCAGATACAGGTTGAGCGCCAACGGCTTTCCGCCGAGCACGTTCGCGACGACGTTGGCGAGCTGCGGGGTGAGTTGCTCGGTGAGGCCGGCCAGCTGCAGGCCCCGCAGCATGTAGGTCGGCGCCAGGGCCGCCGTCAGATTGTTGGCCAGCGAGAAGGGGTTGGGCCACGACGCCAGGTCGGACAACGGTTGATATTCGTACGTCGCGTCGATGAGGACCGGCAACACGTTCGCGCCACCGAGGTGCAGGCCGGTGGTGCCGAGCGGCAGCCCGCCCTCGCCCGTCAACTCGGTGTGCGGGTTGACCGCGTCGAGGCCAAGGAGTTTGGCGGCGGCGGCAAAGCTGGCGGTGAGGCCACCCTGGGGGCGGGCCGGGTTGTTGAGCAGGATCATCGGCAGCACGGTCAGGCTGCCGAGCAACGGGTTCAGCTCGCTGGTGAGGGCTTCGTAATTCGTGCCGCCCGGCTGGTTGGCGAGGTCGTCGACCACCTGCTTGTAGGCCATCGCGGTGGCGAAGGCGCCGAAGCCGATGCCGATGGTGGGGGTGACACGGAGGTGGAGCACGTCGGGTAGAGCGCTGGTGATCGGCGTGATGAGGTTGCCGAGGGACGTGATGATGTTTCCGACGACAGCACTGAGGTCGACGCCAGGCAGCGGGAGGGGAATGCCCAATCCGCCGAGGATGTCGCCGAGCGCGTCGAGGTGGAGCAGGTCCAGCGTGTCGTTGTCGACCGCGTCCTGCAGCTTTCCGATGAGCAGTTGGATCACACCGTTGACGCCGAGTTTCAGGTACTCGGAGTCGTTGATTTCGTTCGCCACCGAGTTGGGCAGCCCGGGCACCCACCCAAGGTCCACGCCGAGCATCTTCAGCAGCGCGAAGGGTGCACCTGGCGTGATGAGGTTGATTCCGGGAACCGCGAGATTCGACAGGTTCAACGGATTGGACAGGTCGAGGCCAAGCAGCGCCAGCAGCCCAGTCAGCGTGCCGTCCGTGATGTCGTCGACTCCGAGCAGCTTGAGCACATTCGCGAGCAGTGCCTGGTCGCCGCCGGTCAGCTGATCCAGCACGGTG
>JAVROZ010000833.1:0-3334 GCA_032162485.1 Mycobacterium sp. | reverse complement strand
GTGATCGCCGCCGACGCGGTTCGGGTGCCGTGTGCGCGCCGGATTGCGGCATCGAAGACGGATCGGACCGTCGAAGGATCCCAGCGCTCGATATCGGCCAGGGTCAACCTCATCGCAGCGCGGCGGCATTCTGCTGTTCCAACGCGCTGAAACCGGCAGCAGCGAACCGCAGGCCGCTGGCATGTTCACCGAAGCGAGCTTGGTGGCCAGAGCTGGCCGTGGCCCATCGGTCCAGCAACCCCGACAGCGCTGCGGCCGAGGAGCCGACCCATCCCGGTTGTGCAGCGTCGGCGTCACGGTGACAGGCCTGCTGCAGCGCCAACAACGACTGGCCGTGACTGGCCAGCTCAATGCCGATGTGGGAAAGCACGTCAGGAATCGCTCGCAACTCTTGCGCCACAGCAACCCGCCTTCGCCGATGTCAATGTTCGGCGAAGTCTGGCACCGCAAAAGAAGGCGGGCCACTCACCAGGAGTGGCCCGTGTGGATTGGCCCGGATGGTGGCGACCCGCTGCGCCCGACTACGCTGCGCTTGCGATCGCCACTAGGTACGGGGCTTTCGGGGTTTGCGTTTGATGCCCACGCCACCCCACAGCGAGAACCCGCGAATCCTTACGTTGGGAGCGCCCCGGGTGCCCTCACCCACCACCCTTTGTTCGAAGTTACCCATCACCCCGTGGCCGTGAATCTCGACGTGGACCTCCGGTGGCAGCAGGATGGTCTGCGCTCCCATGATCGAGTACGCGTGAATTTCCACCTCGGGCGACGTGAAGTCGGCATACCTCAGATCCAGCACGCCGCTACCCCAGAACGTGACCGTGGTCAGCTTCTTCGGTACGTTCCACCGCCCGCGACGCTCGAACCCGCTCATAATGGCCAGCAGCAACGTCGACGGCGCCGGGTTGCAATTCCCGCCGCGCCGTGCGCTCACCGCGGCGCCGGGTAGGTCGGCCCGCAATTGATCGAGCTCCCGATAGGTGGTCGCCGCGTAGGCCTTGGTGAGCCGGTCTTCATACTCGTTCATCTGGAGCCGACCCTGTTCGGCCGCCTCGGCCAGCAACTGCGCAATCTGGATTCGATCAGTGTCCGCGGCGCGCGCCGAATCGTTGCGCGTTAGCTTCACATCACGCTGGGCTGGGTTGGTCATCTCACTCGCGAGCTTACGACTTCACAATTTTGCTGCAAGGGGTGTTGGCTAAACTGCAATGTTGACACTGCGTCAGTGCGCCTCGCGTCTACCCGTCACGGCGAAGAAACCCAGCTCGGAGAGCGTTTTTCCAGGAACGCAAGCATGCCCTCGCGCGCTTCGCTAGAAACGAACAACCGCGCGGACTCCTCGGTGAGCCGTTCGGCGTCGCGGTCGAAGCCCTCGAGCACGGCGGCGGTGGTCAGCGCCTTCGACGCCGCCAAGCCCTGCGGCGACCCGCGGCCGACGTCTGCGACCAGCCCGGCCACTGCGGTGTCGACGTCATCGGCGGCCAGGGTGATCAATCCAATCTCGGCGGCTTCGCTGGCACCGAACGTTTCCCCGGTGAGGTAATAACGCGCCGCGGCCCGCGCCGACAGCTTCGGCAGCAAAGTCAGCGAGATGATCGCGGGTGCCACACCGATCCGAGCCTCGGTCAGGGCAAACGTGCTGCGCGGCCCGGCGACCACCATGTCGCATGCGCCGACCAGACCGAACCCGCCGGCCCGGACGTGGCCGTTGATGGCACCGATCACCGGCCGCGGCGACTCGACGATGGCGCGCAGCAGCGCGGTCATCTCCCGGGCCCGCGCGACGGCCAAGTCGTAAGCCGATGGTGGCGACCCGCTTCGCCCGGCGGCGCCGCGCTCGCGATCGCCACTTCCGGCCTCGCTCAGGTCCGCACCGGCGCAGAAGGTGCCGCCGGTGTGTCCGAGGACCACCACCCGCACCGCCGGATCCGCGGCGGCATCCCGCAGCCCCTGATGGAGTTGGTTGACCAGGGTGGTGGACAGCGCGTTGCGGTTGTGTGGGGAGTTCATTGTCAGGCGGGCCAGCGGGCCGCCGGTGTCGGCCGGCCCGGCGTACTCGACGAGGTTTTCCATCAGTAAGACCGGGGCAGGCCCAGCGATGTCTGCGAGACGAAGTTCAGCACCATCTCGCGACTGATCGGCGCGATCCGGGCCAGCCGCGCCGCGGCCAGCATCGCGGCCACGCCGTACTCCTTGGTCAGCCCGTTGCCGCCCATCGACTGAACTGCCTGGTCGACCGCGCGGGTCGACGCCTCTGCCGCCGCATACTTGGCCATGTTGGCGGCCTCGGCCGCGCCCATGTCGTCGCCGTGGTCGTAGAGCGTCGCGGCCTTCTGCATCATGAGCTTGGCGAGCTGGACCTCGATGTGACACTGCGCCAACGGATGCGACAGGCCCTGGTGTGCGCCGATCGGAGTGCCCCATACGTTGCGCGTCTTGACGTAGTCAACGGCCCTGTCGAGGGCGAACCGCCCCATGCCCACCGCACTGGCCGCCCCCATGATGCGTTCGGGATTCAACCCCGCGAAAAGCTGTGCGATAGCGGCGTCCTCGGCTCCGACGAGCGCATCCGAGGGCAGCCGCACGTCGTCCATGAAGACCTGGAACTGGCGTTCGGGACTGATCAGCTCCATCTCGATCGGCGTGTAGTTGAAGCCGGGCGAGTCGGTCGGCACCACGAACAGCGCCGGACGCAGCTTGCCGGTTTTGGCTTCCTCGCTGCGCGCCACCACCAGCACCGACTGGGCTTGGTCGATGCCGGAGATGTAGACCTTCTGGCCCTTGAGGAGCCAGTCAGTGCCGTCGCGTCGCGCGGTGGTGGTGATCTTGTGCGAGTTCGACCCGGCGTCCGGTTCGGTGATCGCGAATGCCATCGTCAACGTGCCATCGGCGATGGACGGGATCCAGCGCTTCTTCTGCTCCTCGGTGCCGAACTTGCTGATGATCGTGCCGTTGATAGCCGGCGACACGACCATCAGCAGCAGGGCGCTGCCTGCGGCCGCCATCTCCTCCATCACCAGCGACAGCTCGTACATGCCGGCGCCGCCGCCCCCGTACTCTTCTGGAAGATTCACCCCAAGAAAGCCGAGTTTGCCTGCCTCCGACCACAACTCGTCAGTGTGCTGTTGGGCGCGTGCCTTCTTCAGGTAATACTCCGCGCCGTAGCTGGACGCCCACTCCGACACCGCCTTGCGCAGCGCCTGACGGTCCTCACTCTCGATGAAGCTGGTGTCGCTCATGACGGATCCCCTTCTGATTCAAGCACTTTCGCTGTGGCTGGGTCTGGATTGTCGTGACCCGCTGCGCCCGGCTCCGCCGCGCTTGCGATCACTCCGGT
>JAVROZ010000832.1:0-4035 GCA_032162485.1 Mycobacterium sp. | reverse complement strand
GCCCCGCTTCTGTGCCACCGTCGCTGGATTCCGGGATCAGGTCCGGATTCCAGCATCAACTACCGGGCGGCCCGGCGGCAAACCACCCAGGCGCAGGGGCATTCCGCGGGGAATGCGCATGTGCTCGGGTGCACATCCACCTGAGACTCGGGGGCCTCAGGTGTTTTGGATATCTTATGCGTTCTCATCGACTTTCCCAGTGTCAATATGTTTCCACAGGGTAGTTGCGATCGTGAGTTCTTGTCCACCATAATGAGGACGTTCCGCATTCGACCCCCCTCAGGCGGAACGCCGTACCCCCGATTGAGTTCATCGCTCCCCCCAGCGAATTTATCCCGTAGAACTAGACGGTCTTACCCTCTGTCTAGCTCACCCGCGAACGATTTTTTGCCTGGGAACGCGTGCCGCTCCTTCACATTGCAGCACAATGCACACCCAGATGAGATCGGGCGTGTGGGCGAATCAACGCGAACCCACACGCCCGTTCCCTGTTTCGGATGAACTGCTCACACCGGGCGGGCCGGCGCGGTCGTGCTGCTTCGAACCCGCAGGCGTACGGGCACCGTGATGCGTTCGACCGATTCCGGGCGTGACGGCTGCCTGAGCTCATTCATCAACAGGTCGACAGCCATCCGACCCTGTGCCTCCGGTGCCTGGCTGAGAGTCGTCAGTGCGAACATCTCCGCGAGGTAGTGGTCGTCTATCCCGATGACCGACAGCTGGGTGGGCACCTGGATGCCCAGCTGGCGCGCGGCGAGGATCACCCCGATCGCGATCTCGTCGCAGCCGGCCACGATGGCAGTCGGCCGCGTCCTGGGGTCGGCGAGAATGCGGAGCGCGGTTGCGTAGCCGCCGGGAATGGAGAACGGCACCGCGCGGACATCTGCGGTGCCCCGTCCGGCGTCCTGCATCGCCTGCTCGAAACCGCTGAGCCGCTGCGCGTGCACGCGAAAGTCCATCTGCTCATGCTGGTCGCCGCCGAGATGCATGATGCGGGTGTGGCCGAGGCTCAGCAGGTGCGCCGTGGCGACGCGGGCCGCCTCGACATCGTCGATGCTGAGCGTTGGGATGCCCTCGATGCGACCGCCGAGCCCGACGATGGGCTTGCCGAGCGATCGCAACAGCAGGATCTCCTGGGCTGTCAGTTCGATTCCAACGGCGATCACGGCATCCACTCGTTTGCGCACGAGGAAATAGTCGAATACCCGTCGGCGCTGTTCGGGATCGTCGCTGACCCGGTAGAGCGTCAGGTCGTAGCCGGCGCCGGTGAGGCTCGATTCGATTCCCTCGAGAACCTCGCCGAAGAACCAGCGATTGATGAACGGGATGATGACGCCCACGTTCAGCGTGCGCCCGGTGACAAGGCTGGCCGCCGCCGATGACACGACGTAGCCGAGACTGGATGCCGCAGCCGACACCTTCTCGCGGGTGTCCTCCGACACGTATCCGCCGCCGGAGAGCGCACGAGATGCCGTGGATTTCGACACCCCGGCGAGCCGGGCCACGTCGGCGAGAGCGCTCACGGCGTTGGTCTCCTTCGGTCAATGCGGCGTGCGGTGCACAGCATAGCGAGAATGCGCGGTGTGTGGGACCGGTTCCACAAAGTTGCTGTGGGAGCGTGACCATGCCGGGGCCGGATGTGGCGCCGCGTGCCCGTCGAACCAATAGATCGTTAGATAACCGTTCACATCAAGCGCTTGCATTGGGTCGGACTTGTGGCCTACCTTGTGACGTGGAATCGGTTCCTCATCGCACTGCCATGGCATCGAGACCTGCACCTGCACTGCAATCAGCACCCGCGTTGGTTCCTACCCGCGCGGCCCAAAACCTCAATGAGGAGGAGTTGTATGAGTTCCACTCTGCATCGTCGGTTCACCGCCCCCATGGCCGTTCTGGCCATCGCGGGCCTCGCGCTCGCGGGATGTTCATCAGGAGGTGGTGGCGGAGCCGCCGCCGGTCCCGGTGACGCCGGCAAGGCTGATGGCGTCGTCACGGTCTACGGCACGATCGCCGACACCGAGGCTGACCTGCTCAACAAGTCGTGGGCGGCCTGGGAGACGGCCAACAAGATCGACATCAAATACGAATCCAGCAAGGAGTTCGAGGCGCAGATCAGCGTTCGTGCCCAGGGCGGAAACGCGCCTGACCTCGCGATCTTCCCGCAGCCGGGCCTGATGGCCGACCTCGCATCTCGCGACCTCATCCAGCCTGCTCCGGCCGCGGTCAGCGCGAACGTGTCGAAGTACTGGTCGAAGGACTGGGCGAAGTACGCCACGGTCGGCGGCACGCTGTACGGCGCACCGCTGATGGCATCCGTCAAGGGCTTCATCTGGTACTCGCCGGCAAAGTTCAAGGAGTGGGGCGTTACCGTTCCGACGACTTTTGACGAACTGATGACGCTCACCAAGACCATCCAGCAGAAGACCGGAAAAGCACCCTGGTGTGCCGGATTCGGTTCGGATGCCGCAACCGGGTGGCCCGGAACCGACTGGGTAGAAGACCTCGTTCTTCGCCAGGCGGGTGCCGCGACCTACGACAAGTGGGTCTCGCACAAGATTCCGTTCACCGACCCGGCCATCAAGAAGGCTGTCGACACCGTCGGCACCATCCTGAAGGACCCGAACTACGTCAACGCGGGACTGGGCGACGTCAAGTCGATCAACTCCACCCCGTTCGGTGACGTCGCTCGTGTTCTCGGCAAGGGTGACTGCGCCCTGACCCACCAGGCGTCGTTCTTCGACGGGTTCCTCACCGACCCGAAGAATGGCAACACCACGGTTGGTCCGGACAAGAACATCTGGGCCTTCCTGACGCCTCCGATCGCCGCCGGCGATGGTGCTGCTGTCACCGGTGGTGGCGAGATCGTCGCCGCGTTCTCGAACGACGCCGACACCATCAAGGTTCAGCAGTACCTGTCCAGCCCCGAGTGGGCTAACAGCCGGGTGAAGCTTGGCGGTGTCATCTCCGCGAACAACGGGCTCGACCCGGCCAGCGCATCCAGCCCCATCCTGCAGCAGTCCATCAAAATCCTGCAGGACCCGAAGACCACGTTCCGCTTCGACGCATCAGACCTGATGCCCGGAGTTGTGGGATCCGGTTCCTTCTGGAAGGGCATGGTCGACTGGATCAACGGCACCTCGACGGACGACGTGTTGTCGACCATAGACAAGTCGTGGCCGTCTAACTAGTTCCTCGAAGTACAGCGAGGGTCGACGCCTCACCGCGTCGGCCCTCGCCTTCCCTTAACGTCCCCCTGTCGGGTGTGGCTTCCCCGGCGATAGAGTTCCCCCACAGGCAGAGTCCACCGTTGTACTCGAAAGGCCCGCAATGTCCGCGTTCTTCAATTGGCTCGCTCTCCTTCCGCCACTTGCGCAGGTTCCCGTCGTCCTGATCGCCTTTGCGTTCGTCGTCGCGCTCCTCATCTTCTTTCTCGAGATCGCGCCACGCAGCGGGCGCCGGTTCACCGTCGCCAGACTCGTGGTCTGCATCGCCGCTCCCGCGCTCATCTTCTGGGCACTGGGGTCGGTCTGGTGGGCCATCATCGTTGCGCTGGTCCTGGGGGCGGTTTTCTTCATCCTCGACTTCCGGTCACGGCAGGGCGCCGGATACCTGTTCCAGCTGATCGGGTTCCTCAGCCCCGCGCTGTTCCTGCTGGCGATCGGCCTGGTCTACCCGTCGATCCAGACCTTCGTGCAGGCGTTCATGAACAGTCGACAGAACCGATTCGTCGGGCTGGAGAACTTCGCCTGGGTGTTCACGCAGGACACCGGCATCCGGACGGTGCTGAACACCGTCATCTGGGTGCTCGTGGTTCCGACGCTGTCGACCATTTTCGGTCTCGCCTATGCGGTGTTCATCGACAAGTCACGCGGCGAGAAGTTCTTCAAGATCCTCGTCTTCATGCCAATGGCCATCTCCTTCGTCGGGGCGAGCATCATCTGGCGCTTCGTGTACGCGCCGCGTCCGGCCGACCAGGACCAAATCGGCCTGCTCAACCAGATCGTGGTGTGGTTCGGCGGTAAACCGGTCGACTTC
>JAVROZ010000831.1:0-5847 GCA_032162485.1 Mycobacterium sp. | reverse complement strand
GTGCGCGCGTGATCCGCGACACAGAGACAACGACAGACATTCGATGTACGTCACCGAAAGGCTCTTACCCAGCGTATGACAGCACTCAAAAACGCACCTCAACTAAATTTTGCCACACTCGGAGTCCGCGACGAGATCGTCCGGGCCCTCGCCGAAAAGGGCATCGAGAAACCGTTTGCTATCCAGGAACTCACATTGCCGCTGGCGCTCGACGGCGAGGACGTGATCGGTCAGGCCCGCACCGGCATGGGCAAGACCTTCGGTTTCGGCGTGCCACTGCTGCAGCGCATCACTTCCGAAACCGCGACGCGGCCGCTGACCGGGGCCCCGCGCGCCCTGATCGTCGTGCCGACCCGCGAACTGTGCCTGCAGGTCAACGGCGACCTGGCCACCGCGGCCAAGTACCTGACCGCCACCAGGGACGACGGAACCCAGCGTCCGCTGTCGGTGGTCGCCATCTATGGCGGGCGTGCATACGAGCCCCAGCTCGAGGCGCTGCAGAAGGGCGCCGACGTCGTGGTGGGCACCCCGGGCCGGTTGCTCGACCTGTGCCAGCAGGGCCACCTGCAGTTGGGCGGGTTATCGGTGCTGGTGCTCGACGAGGCCGACGAGATGCTTGACCTGGGCTTTTTGCCCGACATCGAGCGCATCCTGCGGCAAATCCCGGCCGACCGGCAGTCGATGCTGTTCTCGGCGACCATGCCAGACCCGATCATCACGCTGGCCCGCACGTTCATGGTCCAGCCCACCCACATCCGGGCCGAGGCACCGCATTCGCTCGCCGTGCACGACACCACCGAGCAGTTCGTCTACCGTGCCCACGCGCTGGACAAGGTCGAGCTGGTTAGCCGAATCTTGCAGGCTGAGGGTCGCGGCGCGACGATGGTCTTCACCCGCACCAAGCGCACCGCGCAGAAGGTGGCGGACGAGTTGAACGAGCGTGGCTTCGCGGTCGGCGCCGTGCACGGCGACCTCGGACAGATCGCGCGTGAAAAGGCGCTGAAGTCATTCCGCACCGGCGAGATCAACGTGCTGGTCGCCACCGACGTCGCGGCCCGCGGGATCGACATCGACGACATTACCCACGTCATCAACTACCAGTGCCCCGAAGACGACAAGATGTACATCCACCGGATCGGGCGCACGGGCCGCGCCGGCCGAACCGGCATCGCGGTCACCCTGGTGGACTGGGACGAGCTGCCTCGGTGGACAGACATCGACAAGGCGCTGGGCCTGGGCTCCCCCAATCCGGCCGAGACCTACTCCAACTCGCCGCACCTGTACGCCGAGATGGGCATTCCGACCGAGACCGCGGGCAGCGTGGGCGCACCTCGCAAAGCGCCGGCCAAGCGGCGCGAAGCCAGCAGCGGAGGTGCCGAGCGCCCGCCACGCCGCACCAAGCAGCGGGTACGCACCCGCGGCGGTCAGGCGGCCACCGGACATCCGGCCGGCAGCCCGGCCACGAACGGCGAGGCTACTCCCGATGCGCCCGCGACGCCCAGCGCAGGTTCCGGTGCGGCACAAGGCCCCGCGTCCGGTAGCAGCAACCGGCGTCGGCGTCGTCGTCGTAAGCCGGCGGATGCCGCCGCGCAGACCATTTGACAGACCAACTGAGCGATACTCACCGAATGGTCCGACCCGAGCGCCGCACCAAGGCCGATATTGCAGCCGCCGCGACGATCGCAGTTGCCGTTGCCCTAGCGGCGGCGCTGATCTGGTGGACCAGCGACGCCAGGGCCACCGTCAGCCGGCCGGCAGCGGCTCCCGTGCCCGTGCCGACCCAGGCCCGTGAGGTCCCGGCCACGCTGCATGAGCTCTGGACCGCTCCCAGCCCCGAAACCCGGGTGCCGGTGGTGGTGGGCGGGACGGTAGCCACGGCAAGTGGGCGCGAGGTGCAGGGACGCGACCCCGGCACGGGTCGGCCGCTGTGGAGCTACTCCCGTGACACGGACTTGTGCGGGGTGACCTCGATCTATCACTATGCCGTCGCGGTCTATCGGGATGACCGCGGCTGCGGGCAGGTCAGCACCATCGACGGGTCGACCGGACAACGCGGCCCCGCCCGCAGCAGCTACGCCGACCCGCGGGTGCGCCTGTCCACCGACGGCACCACCGTGCTGTCGGCGGGCAGCACCCGCCTGGAGATGTGGCGTTCGGACATGGTCCGGATGATGGCTTACGGCGAGACCGACGCCCGGGTGAAGCCTTCGGCGCGCGGTCTGCACTCCGGTTGCACGCTGGAATCGGCCACTGCCAGCTCGTCGGCGGTGGCGGTGCTCGAGGCCTGCGCGAACCAAGCCGACGTGCGGCTCATCCTGCTGCGCCCGGGCAAAGAGGACGACGAGCCCCAACAGCAGGTGGTGCAGGAACCCGGCATCCGGCCGGGAACCGGCGCCCGGGTGCTGGTGGTTTCGCAGAACAAAACCGCCGTGTACCTGCCGACTCCGCAACCGCACGTCGACATCGTCGATGAAACCGGCACGACGTTGTCGACCACGCTGTTGGCCAACCCGCCGTCGGCGTCAGCGGTGGCGTCGCAGAGCGGAAACCTGATTACCTGGTGGACCGGGGATGCGCTGCTGGTGTTCGACGCGACCAGCCTGAACCAGCGCTACACGATTGCCGCGGGTGACACGGCTGCACCGCTGGGTCCGGGCGTGATGATGGCCGGCGAGCTGCTGGTGCCGGTCACCGGGGCGCTGGGCGTGTACGACCCCGTTACCGGCCAGCCCAGCCGCTATATTCCGGTGCAACGGCGGCCATCGAGTTCAGCGGTGATTCCGGTGGTGTCGGGCTCGCGGGTGATCGAACAGCGCGGCGACACCGTCGTGGCGCTGGGCTGAGGTTCTGACGGCCTAAAAGTCCACCGTGAATGTCGGCAGGGCTTTGCCGCTTTTCCAATGCTTGAGCAGCGCATCCGCCAGATCTCGGTAGGCGACCGCGCCCTTGTATTTCCGCCCGGCCAACACCGACGAGCCCGACGCACTGGCCTCGGCGAATCGCACCGTCCGTGGAATCGGCGGGGCCAACACCGAGAGCTGGTACCTGTCGGCGACGTCGAGCAGCACGTCGCGGGTGTGGGTGGTCCTGGAGTCGTACAGCGTCGGCAGGGCGCCCAGGAGGCGCAGGTTCGGGTTGGTGATCTGCTGGACATCGGTGACGGTTCGCAGAAACTGGCCCACCCCCCGATGGGCCAACGTCTCACACTGCAGCGGCACGATGACCTCGTCGGCCGCGGTCAGCCCGTTCAACGTGAGCACCCCGAGCGATGGTGGACAGTCGAGGATCGCCACGTCGAAATCGTCGGCAAGTTTGGCGAGCGCCCGCTTGAGCGCATATTCGCGCCCGGCCCGCATCAACAACATCGCCTCGGCGCCGGCGAGGTCAATGTTGGCCGGCAGCAACGTCATCCCCTCTGTGGTCGTCACCAGCGCGGCACTCGGTTCGACCTCGCCGAGCAACACATCGTGGATCGACACGTCCAGCTTGTCGGGATCCTGCCCAAGCGAAAACGTCAAACATCCCTGCGGGTCCAGGTCGACGAGCAGGACTCGCCGTCCCTTGTCGACCATCGCCGCACCGAGGGACGCGACCGTCGTCGTCTTGGCCACCCCGCCCTTCTGGTTGGCCACCGCCAGCACGCGCATCTGAGTCACCAGCGTCGTTCCTCTCCCCTGCAAGCGGGCGCTACACCCACATCGCTTCCGCCCTGCATCGTCGCCGTCGCGGTTACAGTGCCCATCCTGGCACGTACCCCACAGTGCGGTTCGGGTGGCGGGCTCGGCAGGGCCCGGCGTGTCTCGGGCAGAATCGGTCGGCATGGGAGTGCATAACCATCGACTGCTGCTGCTTCGTCACGGCGAGACGGAGTGGTCCAAGTCCGGCCAGCACACGGGTCGGACCGATCTCGAACTGACCAATACCGGGCGGGTCCAGGCCGAGCTTGCCGGGCGCGTTCTGCGTGATCTGAAACTCGCTGACCCACTGGTGATCAGCAGCCCGCGAATACGGGCACTGACCACAGCCAAGTTGGCCGGGCTCGCCGTCGACGAGGTGTCTCCCCTGCTCGCGGAATGGGATTACGGTTCCTATGAGGGGTTGACGACTCCTCAGATCCAGGAATCGGTTCCTGATTGGTTAGTCTGGTCACACGGATGCCCCGGCGGCGAGAGTGTGGCACAAGTCAGTGACCGCGCGGATCGGGCCGTTGCGTTGGCATTAGAGCACATGACCTCGCGCGACGTGTTGTTCGTGGGCCATAGTCACTTTTCCCGTTCGGTTATCACGCGTTGGGTGGAGCTGCCGTTAATCGAGGGCAGCCGCTTCTGGATGGTCGCGGGCTCGATCGCCGTGTGCGGGTTTGAGCACGGCGTGCGACAGCTCGCTGCGCTCGGACTGACCGGCCAGCCGCAAGCGATCGCACCCGGGTGAGCACGTGCAGCGAACCGCCGTTCGCGCTGAGCGGGCCAAGGGGGACCTTGGTCGCCGAGGGGGTACGCGACCGCTACCACGACATTTGGGCTGCGCGAGCGGCACTGCGGTCCGGTGATGCGCCAATAGTGTTGGGCGCTTTGCCTTTCGACGTCCATCGGCCGGCCGCGTTGCTGGTACCAGAAACCCTGCGGCGCGTCGATGCCCTGCCCGATTGGCCAACCGGGCCGCTGCCGACCGTGCGGATCGGTGCCGCTGTCCCACCACTCGCGGACCATCGCGCCCGGATCACCCGCGCGCGAGATCAGCTTGCCGCGCCGGACAACCCGCTGCACAAGGTGGTGCTGGCGCGCGCGTTGCAGCTGTCCGCCGACGATGCGCTGGACGGTCGCATCATCCTGCGCCGACTGGTCGCTGCCGACCCGACCGCCTATGGCTATCTTGTCGAGCTGACCGCTGCCGGTGCGGATTACACCGGCGCCGCCCTGGTGGGCGCCAGCCCAGAACTGCTGGTCGCGCGCTCGGGCGAACGGGTTATATGCCGACCCTTCGCCGGGTCGGCGCCACGCTCGATCGATCCCGAAGTCGACGCGGCCAACGGCGCCGCATTGGCCGGTTCCGACAAGGACCGGCACGAACACCAGTTGGTCATCGACACCATGCGCGCGGCGCTGGAACCACTGTGCGATGAACTGACGATCGCATCCGAGCCGCAGCTGAGCCGCACCGCGGCGGTCTGGCACCTGTGTACACCGATCGTTGGCCGACTGCGCGACATCTCAACTAGTGCAATCGATCTGGCGTTGGCTCTGCATCCCACGCCGGCGGTCGGCGGGGTCCCGACCAACGCGGCGACCGAACTGATCGCCACGCTGGAGGGCGATCGTGGCTTCTACGCCGGTGCGGTGGGTTGGTGCGATGCGAGCGGTGACGGCGACTGGGTGGTCTCAATCCGATGCGCGGAATTGTCGGCCGACCGGCGAACCGCGCTCGCGCGCGCCGGCGGCGGGATCGTTGCCGAATCCGATCCGGACGACGAAGTCGACGAGACGACAACAAAATTCGCGACCATATTGAACGCGCTGGGAGTCGAACCGTGACCGAGGAAATCCGCCGGGCCACTCCCGCCGACGTAGCCGACATCACCGCGATGATCCACGAGTTAGCCGAATTCGAGAACGCCGCCGATGAGTGCGCCGTCACCGAAAATCAGATATCCGCAGCGCTTTTCGGCGATCTTCCGACGGTACGAGGACACGTTACCGAGATCAGCGGCGAGATCGGCGCGATGGCGCTGTGGTTTCTCAACTTCTCCACCTGGGACGGGGTGGCGGGTATTTACCTCGAAGACCTCTACGTGCGGCCACGCTATCGCCGCCGGGGGCTGGCCCGTGGGTTGCTGGCGACGCTGGCCAG
>JAVROZ010000830.1:0-8124 GCA_032162485.1 Mycobacterium sp. | reverse complement strand
GCAGCCACCACGGCGAGACGGCGGCGGGATCGATGCCGGTGACGGGGCGCAGCGCGAACCGTTGCACCCCCGTTTCGGGGTGCACGGTCAGCGGCCAGGCCTCACCCTCGGCGGGCAACGATGGTGTGTCAGCGGCGGGATCCACGAAGTTCAGGTCATAGGCGCACGCGATCTCGCGGGCCAAGCCGCGCAACGACATTGCGTAGCCGCGGTCGGGGGTGATGGCCAGATGCAACACCACGTCGTCCAGCCCGAGCACGGTGGCGCCGTCGGCTCCCGGCTCGGCGGTCCCGGGCGGCAGCACCAGGATCCCGGAATGGTCTGCGCCCAAACCGAGTTCAGCCGCCGAACAGATCATCCCGTTGGAGTTGCGGCCGTAAGTCTTACGCGCCGTGATGGTGAAGTTGCCGGGCAGGGTGGTGCCGGGCAAAGCCACGACAACAAGATCACCGACCGCGAAATTGGTTGCACCGCAGACGATTTCTTGCGGTTCGTCAGCGCCGACAGCTACCAGACAGGCCCGGATGGGCTTTTTGAAATCGGTGAGCTCCTCGATTTCGGTCACCCGACCCACGGTCAACGGACCGTCGACCGGGCCGAGCGTGACCACTTCTTCGACCTCGTGGCCGATCCGCACCAAGGCCTGCTCGAGCTCCACAGCGCCCACGTCCCAACCCGGCGCACCGACTGAGACGAACTCGCGCAGCCAGCTGTAGGGAACGCGCATCAGGCTCCCACCCCGAACGGCAGCGAGAACCGGACGTCACCCTCGACCATGTCGCGCATGTCGGGTATACCGTTGCGGAACTGCAGGGTTCGTTCCAATCCCATGCCGAAGGCGAAGCCGGAGTAGACGCCCGGATCAATGCCGGCGGCTCGCAACACATTGGGATGCACCATCCCGCAGCCGCCCCACTCGACCCAGTCGGCACCGCCCTTCTTATTGGCAAACCACACGTCTACCTCGGCGGAGGGTTCGGTGAACGGGAAGAAATGCGGGCGCATTCGGGTCCGCGCCAGCGGCCCGAACTCGGCGCGCGCGAACGCGTCCAAGGTGCCACGTAAGTGCGCCATGGTCAGCCCGCGATCTACCGCCAGACCCTCGACCTGGTGGAATACCGGGGTGTGAGTGGCGTCGAGTTCGTCGGTTCGGAAGGTACGCCCGATCGAGATGACGTAGACCGGCGGGTCGCGCTCTAGCAAAGTGCGCACCTGCACCGGAGACGTGTGGGTGCGCAGCAACTGCCGGGAGTCTTGCGGCGAGATATAGAAAGTGTCCTGTTCGCTGCGCGCAGGGTGATCGGGCGGGAAGTTCAAGGCGTCGAAGTTGAACTGCTCGGCTTCTACCTCCGGCCCCTCGGCCAGTTCCCACCCCATCGCGACGAAAGTATCGGCGACGTGTTCGGCCAGGATCGTGATGGGGTGCCGCGCGCCGGTCGGCTGTCGCGTGCAGGGCAACGTGACATCGATGCTTTCGGCCACGAGCACAGCCGCGTCTCGCTCGGCGCGCAGCACCTCCAGACGTTCCTCATAGCTGCGTTGAGCTTCGCTGCGGGCGATGTTGACCCGCTTGCCGGCATCGGCGCGTTCGTCCTTGGGCAGGGTGCCCAGCGCCTGTCGCGCCAATGCCAATGGCGAGCGGTCACCGAGGAACTCCGTTTTGGCGTGCGCGAGCGAATCCAAACTGTCGGCGTGTGCGATGGCCCGCTGGGCGGCCTGGACCGCCTCCTCCAATGCTTCCGGCGACAGATCGACGGGTTGATCTCCCACGCGGCGGCACTCTCCTTGCTGACGAGGCTGGTCGGGCGGCCCGGCCTCTACCCCGCGCGGTGGGCTCGAGCGCGGTCCGCAACGTCGGCGGGTGGGTTCACGGCACGGGTATGACGCAAGTGCCGATCATAAGTCATGGCGCGTTGTGTCAGGGATCACCACAGCGCTGACCTCGCGGAAGCGCGTCAGGCGCTGCCGCTCAGCGCGGGCAACGGACGGGTCTCTGCATCCTCGGGCACCGCATCACGCTGTACCTCGCGGGTGAACCGACGTGCCGTGAAGTAGGCGGCCGAAGCTCCCAACAGCCCGAAGGACATCCCGGCAGCCATTCCCCACATGCTGTGCGCCAGGAGCAGGAACCCGAACCCGATGGATCCCACCAGCAACACACACCGCACCGGCGTCCAGTGGATGGGTCCGCGGAAGCGCAGCGAGACCAGCACGCCCAACATCAACGCAAGGGCATGCCCCGCGTTGGTGAATTCGCCTCCGACGATCGCAGCTGCCAAACCCACCGACATCCACCAGGCGATCCACGCCGCACGCCAGCGCCGCGGAATCGTCGCCGTCAGCGCTCCCAGCGCCGCGAGCGCGCCATAGCTCATTCCGACATCACTGACGCGAGTGATCGACCACGGCATCCAGCCCATTTTCACCGACACGGCCAGCGCAGCCGCCACCAATAGCGTGGCCCCTACGTGGCCGACCAGGAAAGCAACGATCAGCCGGATGGTGCGCAAATGCAGTTCGGCAAGAACAAGCAGGCAGGTCAGAAAAGGCAACCAGAAGTAAAGCGGGCCTGCCTCCACGACGAAAGCGCTGCCCAACAGCGTTCCCAGGCGACCGTGCGAGAGGTTGTGCAGGTTGGTGCTGGCGTGCCGGATCAGCTTGTCGTGCTCCCGCGGGTCGATGATCAGCATCGCAGTGCTCATGGCAAAAAGGGCCGCCACGTAACCAACCGTGAAGCGGACCCGCCACAGCCGAGCCAAAATGTCAGAAAGCATTACTTCCACTATGCATGGACATTTGTCTCGTCCGTGTTATCGCTAGCTGACAACTCTCTACCAGTCTTGAGCCGATATATCGTCAAGTCCGGCGGAATGCCGGTGAGCTTGCTGGCGAACATCGGTCTGCGAGCCCGCTTGGCAGTCACGCCCAGCTCGTCCAGATCGCTCTGCGAGATCAGGTCCAGGGTCGGACTCGAGATCATGACTCCGCCCTTGGTGGCACGCTCCATGACCCGGGCCGCGATGTTCACATCAACGCCCAGCCAGTCTGAGCCCAGCCGCTGCGGGCGCCCGGTGTGGATACCGACTCGCATTCTCGGTGTATAGCCATCCACCTCAACTGATTTGATCGCCTCTTCGGCAGCCAGGACGGCCTTGACCGCGGTGACCGGACGGCGGAATACCGCCATGATCCCGTCCCCCATCCGCTTGACGATGTGCCCACCGGCGTCCAGCAGCGGGGACTCCACGGCTCGGGCGACTTGACGCAACAGGGTGAGCGCGGCGTCGTCCCCGGCGTGCAGCGCCCACGTCGAGAAACCCACCAGGTCGGTGAAGACCAACGTCACTTCGGGGTTGGCCGGGCGTCGGGACACGGCTTCGGTCATGGCCTGCCACACCTGCAACACACCCAAGCTGACCTCGCGAGATGCGCCGTCGCGGTCCACAAATAACCGGTCGGCGGCCCGTGCGGCGGCACGCGGACCACCCTCCCCGGCCGTGGACAACGGGTCGCCGAACTCGGGATCGCCGGGCAGCAGCCGGCGCGCACGCTTGACGAACCCGACCACGCCGGGACTGTGGTTGGTGCTACTCAGCCACTTCGCCGGGGACCGTCGCGGCGAGTCGTCTTCTGCCACTGCCGTCGCGGTCTCATCGGGCCCGTCGGACTCCGATTCGTCAGGCCCGGCATTCACTTGGCCAAGGGTAGGCGTTCTGGGCTGAACCCGGCAACGAGGCGCGTCCCACTTGCGTCACAGGCCGCGGTAAACAGGCTCATCGCCGGGTCGCAGCACGTTGGCCGGTGATTGTTCACCGACCAACAGGCGCGGCGCTGACCGCAACGCGAACGGCCGACATAACCACTCGATACCGCTTGGGCGACACGTGCCGATTTCGTAGACAACGCACGTTGTCACCGATTATCGTGAGCGCAAATTCTCCGCGAAGGAGGGCGCCATGACAGCGATAGTGACGTCAGCGGCATCGGCTGATCCGCTCGGGCCCGACTCGTTGACCTGGAAATATTTCGGCGACCTGCGCACCGGGATGATGGGCATCTGGATCGGTGCGATCCAGAACATGTACCCGGAGTTGGGTGCGGGAGTCGCGGAGCACTCCATTCTGCTGCGTGAACCGTTGCAGCGGGTGGCCCGGTCGGTGTACCCGATCATGGGCGTGGTCTACGACGGTGACCGGGCCGCCGAGACCGGCCAACAGATCAAGAGCTACCACCGCACCATCAAAGGAGTCGACGGCGACGGTCGCCGTTATCACGCGCTGAACCCCGAGACGTTCTACTGGGCACATGCGACGTTCTTCATGCTCGTCGTCAAAGTAGCCGAATACTTCTGCGGCGGTCTGACCGAAGCCGAGAAACGCCAATTGTTCGAAGAGCACGTGCAGTGGTACCAGATGTACGGGATGAGCATGCGGCCGGTGCCCAAGACGTGGGAAGAATTCCAGGAGTACTGGGAGCGCGTCGGCCGCGAGGAGCTGGAGATCAACCAGGCGACCCTGGACATCTTTCAGATACGCATTCCCAAGCCGAAATTCGTGCTGATCCCCACGCCGGTGTGGGACCAGATGTTCAAGCCGCTGGTAGCCGGTCAGCGCTGGATCGCGGCGGGTCTATTCGAGCCGGCCGTCCGCGAGAAGGCGGGAATGCGCTGGACACCGGGTGACGAGATCTTGCTGCGGATGTTCGGCAAGCTGGTCGAGGTGGCGTTCCTGGCGGTCCCCGACGAAATCCGCCTGCACCCCCGCGCGTTGGCCGCCTACCGCCGTGCGGAAGGACGGGTTCGCACCGACGCGCCGTTGATTGAGGCGCCGCCGTTCATGGGACCGCCGCGGGACCGACGTGGGCTGCCCATGCACTACTTCCCACCGAAGTCGAAATCCCCGCTCGATCCCGCCCGGGTCATTATGGAGCGCGCCGGATCGCTGGTGCACAGCACGCTGTCGCTGGCCGGTCTGCGTCCCGCCCGGGGCCGCAGGCGCGCCGCCTAGCGGCGGCCAGTCCCGAGCCCGAGCGCCCTGGCGCTCTGGTACAGGCAGATTGCGGCTGCCGCCGCCACGTTCAGGCTTTCCGCTCCCCCGGTCATCGGGATGCGCACGCAGTGGCTTGCCTGCTGCACGACTTCGGCGGGCAATCCGTGGGATTCGGGTCCAAAGAGCCAGGCCGTCGGCTGGGCGAGTAACTGGTCGGCATCGTCAAGGGACGTCTCACCATCCACCGTGGTGGCCAGCACCTGCAGACCGGCTGACCGCAACTGCGCCAACGCGGCATGGGCATCGGAGGCCACGACCACGGGGATCGCGAAGATGCTGCCGGTCGAGGCACGTAGGCACTTGCCGTTGTAGGGGTCGACGCTGTGCCCGGCCAGAACCACCGCCGCAGCACCCATGGCGTCCGCAATACGAATCAAGGTGCCCGCGTTGCCCGGCTCGCTGATTTCCACGGCCACCGCGACCAGCCGCGGTGAGCCGGCCAGCACCTGGTCCAACCCGGTGTCGGGAATCTCGCACACCGCGACCAATCCTGTCGGAGTCACGGTGTCGGACAACGCTTTTGCGGCACGTTCGGTCACCAGGTGGACCGGCACCCGCTGCCCCGCCAACAGCGCCTCATGACGGCGCGCCGCGTCCTCGGTGACGAAGAAATCCCGAACCAGCCCGCGCTCAGTTGCGGCCGCGACCAGGTTGACACCTTCGGCGAGAAACAGTCCCGCGCGACGCCGACCTACGTGACGATGCAGCTTGACCGCGGCGGCCACCCGGGCCGAGCGTTCGGTGAGCACGGCCCGCCTCGTCTCATTGCGTCGGCCGGGGCCGGTTAGGCAGCCTCTCCGGAGGGAGCGTTGACGTCCTCGGGCAGCGCGGCCCGGGCGACCTCGACCAGCGCGGTGAACGCCGCCGGGTCGGTGATGGCGATATCGGAGAGGTTCTTGCGATCCACCTCAACGCCTGCCGCCTTGAGACCCTGAATCAGCCGGTTGTAGGTGATGTCGTTGGAACGCGCGGCCGCATTGATCCGCGATATCCACAGCTTGCGGAACTCGCCCTTGCGGGCACGGCGGTCACGATACGCGTATTGCAGCGAATGCAGTTGCTGCTCTTTGGCCTTGCGGTAGAGCCGGGATCGCTGGCCGCGATAGCCCTTCGAGGCCTTCAGGACGCTGCGCCGCTTTTTGTGGGCGTTGACCGCCCGCTTCACGCGTGCCATGGGTGTTCCTACTTCCGTTAAAACGTAATGGTCGGGGGCTGTCTGCAGCCCGCTGTCCCTGGGTGGTCGGGGGTACGGCGGCGGTTTAGCCGTTCAGCATCGAGTTGATCCGCTTGGCGTCATTGGGCGACACCACCGTGCGGCCATCCAGCCGACGGGTGCGCTTGCTCGGCTTGTGCTCAAGCAAGTGTCGGCGGCCGGCTTTCTGCCGAACGATCTTGCCGGTACCGGTGCGCCGGAACCGCTTCGAAGCCCCGCTGTGGGTCTTGGCCTTGGGCATGTTTCCTCAGTTTCTGGGTGCTCGTGAATCTCTAGTGGTGCTGCACGTTGGTGCTATGACGGGTCGGTTTCACCAGCCGTGTCGGCCGGTCCCGCCCCTGGGTCCTCGGGATGCCGCGCCCTGGCGCGAGTCTTTGCGCCCCGATGCGGTGCCAGCACCATCGTCATGTTGCGGCCGTCCTGCTTGGCCGACGTCTCGACGAATCCGTATTCAGCGACGTCTGCGCCTAAGCGCTGCAGCAGTCGATAACCCAGTTCGGGTCGCGACTGCTCGCGTCCACGGAACATGATGGTCACCTTGACTTTCGACCCCGCTTCGAGGAAGCGGACTACGTGGCCCTTCTTGGTCTCGTAATCGTGGTCGTCGATCTTGGGTCGCAGCTTTTGTTCCTTGACGACGGTCTGCTGCTGGTTCCTGCGGGATTCGCGCGCCTTTTGCGCCGCCTCGTACTTGTACTTGCCGTAATCCATGATCTTGCAGACCGGCGGCCTGGCGTTGGGAGCAACTTCGACAAGGTCGAGGTCGGCGTCCGCGGCGACGCGGAGTGCGTCTTCGATGCGCACGATGCCTACCTGCTCCCCCCCAGGGCCAATCAGTCGGACTTCAGGCACGCGAATGCGCTCATTGACGCGGGTCTCAGTGCTGATGGGGCCTCCCTCGTTGGCTTCTATTCCAGTGCGGACCATGCAGGACCGGCCGGAAACAGCGGTGGGAGCACACCAACCATCAGCAAAAAAGCCCTGCACCAGCAGGGCCCAATGCCGACCGGTCACGGCTTGATCAAGTCAAACCGCTGCGCATACACGCAGAACAGGCGCACCGAGATGCCTGTGACCGGACCGAATTGTCTTGGAAGCCTTAACGCCTTCTCGTGACAACCGGTGGGAGTGGGACTCCACTTAACTGTCCCTGGCCTTGGCCGGGATGGTCGCGCAGTCAGTTTAGCAGGCATGACAGGGCATCTTGGCATCGCGCCGACCGCCGAAGTCGGGGTCCGTTTCCCGACGACTTGTCAAGCTCGTCTAGACGAATCGACCGTATCGTCAGGAATTTCTTTGTTATAGGGAATATCCTCGCGGTCTGTGACTCTCACTAAGCTTCACTCGGCGCGCCGGGCGTCCTCCCGGTACCCCTGGCTGCCAGCCGTCGCCGGTTGGACAGTCGGCGTGATCGCGACGGTGTCGCTGCTGGCCAGCGTGTCGCCGCTGATCCGATACCTCATCCATGCGCCGCGCGAATTCATCAACAGCTACCTGTTCAACTTCCCCGACACCAGCTTTGCGTGGTCTTTCGTACTGACCCTGTTGGCTGCGGCGTTGACCGCGCGCAAACGCATCGCCTGGGCGGTGTTGCTGGGCATCATGGTGGTATCGGCGGGCATCAACGCCGCCGACATCGCAGCAGGTGGGAACACGCCGGCCGAAGCCTTCGGCGAGAACCTCGGCTTTGCCTTCCACATCCTGGCCTCCGTCGTGCTGCTACTGGGCTATCGGGAGTTCTGGGCCAAAGTGCGCAGAGGTGCACTGTTTCGGGCCGCCGCGGTACTGGTGGTCGGTGGCGCCATCGGAATCCTGGCGTCCTGGGCTCTGGTCGAAACGTTCCCGGGCACGCTTGCGGCGCCC
>JAVROZ010000829.1:0-2960 GCA_032162485.1 Mycobacterium sp. | reverse complement strand
GGGCACCGTGATCGCCCCGGAGAAGTCGCCGAACCGCCCCCGTACCCTGCCGACCATCAGGTGGCGAACCGAGAACGTGATGGAAGAGTGGACGGGGTCGATCGTCCACGTGCCGGGGGTGAGATCCTGCCCAACCGCCGATGTCACCTGAGTGTTCTTCTCGAGTTCGGACGGCAGCTCGTAGAGTTCGCGTAAGACCAGGGCGTTGCGGGCTTGGATGAGTACGCCACCCTCGTCGAGACGTCCGAGTTCGATTGGGGCGAAGCCGAGCTCGGTGCACAGTTCGGCTACCAGCGCGCTTGCCGCGGAGTCGTTGCTGGACACGAAGACCACGCGTTTCCCGAATTCGGGTGGGCGCTTCTCGGCGAGCTGCCTGGCGGCGGTTTGGTTGAACGACTTGACCACCGCGGCGCCCGGGAAGGCCTCGGCATTGAATTCGGTCGAGAGGCGGCCGCCGAGGATTTGCTTGGAATTAGGCACCAGAAACGCGTTCGTCGCGTCGACGACGATCTTGCCCGACCAGTCTGGACGGCGTCGACCTAGCTCGCGGACCTGTAAGAACGGAATGGCCAAGATGATCACGTCCGCATCCAGGGCCGTGTCGAGGGTGGCCGGTGTGATCGAGGCGGACAGTTCGGTGATGTCGATCGTCTCCGGACCTCGCGTGTTGGCCCAGAGTGCTGGGACGTGGTGGTCGGAGAACCGTTGCGCTAGAACCGTGCCAACGCTGCCGGTGCCCACGACGGCGTACTGCAGAGCGCTGCTCATCGCACGACCTCTGCGGTCCGAGCGGCCGCGATGAAGACCGCCACCGCCAGGAACACGGCGTTTACGGGCCACTGCTTGTACTCCGCGCGTCGACCGTGGAACACCGCTGCGCCCACCTGCAGCAGCGCGAGCCCCACGGCAGCGGCAGGCGTCAGGATGGGCGCGATGCCGGTGAGCCACGGCAGGATCAGACCCAGAGCGCCGGCCACCTCGACGCCGCCGATGAGTTTGATCGACGTCGCAGACAACGCCTCGGCGGCGCCAGCCGTGGAGGGGTTCTCCGCTAGGCGCTCCTTGGACTTCAGCAGTTTCGTGCCACCGATAAAGAGATATGCGGCGGCGAGTAATCCGGACGCGATCCATACCGCGATGTTCACGAGGTCTCCTCGAATAGGTATGTGTACGAACAGGGTTGCCCCAACCGGTCGCACCTGCGAATCTCGCATTCACGCGGGCACGGCGGACAGAATCAGTTGATGCTTCAACAACTCTAGATCGTGGTAACGTGATGCGTCAACTTGATGTGTCAACTAATGGAGGGGTGCATCGCACTCATTGCCCGCGCGACTCAGACCGCGACGCCTCGATGACGGCCAGGCGCCGTCACCGGTGCCGCAGGGTTGAGAATTGTTCCCACGGAATCACCGGTGCCGAGGGATCCACAACGGAGCCGTCGCCGGTCGGCGGGTCACGTTCAATGGTTGATGGTGGAATTATCCTTCAGGCGGAGGAGGAGGTCCGGATGACAGCTGTGCGATGGGACACCATCGGGTCGTCGCCATGACGCGACCCAAGCGTGATCGTCGTCGACCCGAAACGGTCTGGCTCGACGACGATCAGCAGCGTGCGTGGCGTCAGCTCCTGTCGATGATCATGGAGCTTCCGGCGGCCCTGGAAAGCGATCTGCAGCGCACCACCGGACTGACGACGTTCGAGTACGTCGTATTGGCGAATCTGTCGGAAGCCGACGACAGGACGCTGCGGATGTCGGAGCTCGCCTCCCGTGCCAACTCGTCGTTGTCGCGGTTATCGCACGTTGTCAGGCGCCTCGCGGACAACGGGTTGGTGATCAAGCGTGTCTGCGCGGATGACGGCAGGGTGAGCGTGGTCGAGCTCACGAAGGCGGGAATGAAGCGGGTCGCCGCCGCGGCGCCGTTGCACGTCGCGAAGGTTCGCGAACTGGTGGTGGAACCGTTGACGAAGGCGGACCTGATCAAGCTCGGCAAAGCGGCCGAAGCCATTACTGACCGGATCGCCGAGTCTGGTTGACTACATCAGCCCCATCGTCTGTGCATGGCGCATGGTCAGACTAGGGGTCGATGCCAAGGATTGCGGAGCGAGAGGAAGGTGGATCTCACCATGCCCGGTATGGCGGCGTTGGCGATGGGCGCAGCTCCCGTCCTCGGTGGTGCGCTGTTCGGCGCCGTGGCCGGACAATTGAGGGGTCCCGACTTGCGAGCGGGGATCAAACAAGACCTGGAGCTGCTCGAGCAGATACCTGAAATCGAAGCGGCACGGCGGGAGGCGTTGTGGCGCAGCATCAACGGACGCATCGATGAATTGATCGCGGCGAACGACAGGGCGCTGCAGCTGCGCGTAGCCGCCAGTTCCTATGAAGGCAACTGGCGTGACATCGTCCTATTTCTCTGCACGGTGCTCTTCTCGATTGTCTGGTGGTCGGTCGATCACCACCGCAACAGCTGGCTGCCGGTGTTCATTGCCACGATTGTGGCTGCCATTCTGGCGTGCGCTTACACAGTCCGCGGTCTGAGCCGAAGCGTGCGCAGGGCGCGTCGTCGCGCCGATCGTGGTCAGCAGTCGTAAGCGGCGTCCCGCTCGGTAGCCGTGGGGCAGAAGATCCATCTTCCGACACCACCGCGGCATGGTCGGGCGATCGGGGTCGGCCGTAGTGTCGCAATGACGCGAACTGTCTTGAAGGAGCTCGATGACCACCCACCACGACCGCAGTGACGCTGGTGCCGCGCTTGGAGAACAGGTTTTTCGCGCCGACTCCGTACCCCAGAACTGGGAAGCGCTCGGCGCCTGGCTACGCGGTCGCGGGATGGTGCTCGGCACCGATGAGCCCCGCCAGTTTGCGAACGGCCTGGCGAATCTGAACTACCTCATTTCGGTCGATGGCCGACCCGTGGTGCTCCGCCGGCCGCCGGGTGGACAGCTGGCCGAGGGTGCCA
>JAVROZ010000828.1:0-2803 GCA_032162485.1 Mycobacterium sp. | reverse complement strand
TCAGCAACAACAAGGGCATCTCGCTGCCCGGGATGAACGTCACCGCGCCTGCGTTGTCGGAAAAGGACATCGAGGACCTGACGTTCGCGCTGAAGCTGGGTGCCGACATGGTGGCGTTGTCCTTCGTGCGCTCCCCGTCGGATGTCGAGCTTGTCCACGAGGTCATGGATCGGGTCGGCCGGAGGGTCCCGGTGATCGCCAAGCTGGAAAAGCCCGAAGCCATCGACAACCTTGAGGCCATCGTGTTGGCCTTCGACGCTGTCATGGTGGCCCGTGGTGACCTGGGTGTCGAGTTGCCGCTGGAAGAGGTGCCGCTAGTGCAAAAACGGGCCATCCAGATGGCTCGGGAGAATGCCAAGCCGGTAATCGTGGCGACTCAGATGCTCGACTCGATGATTGAGAGCTCCCGGCCGACCCGGGCCGAGGCCTCCGACGTTGCCAACGCCGTGCTCGACGGCGCCGACGCACTGATGCTGTCCGGCGAGACCTCGGTCGGCAAGTACCCGCTGGCTGCGGTGAAGACCATGTCACGGATCGTGTGCGCGGTCGAGGAGAATTCCACGGCCGCGCCGCCGTTGACGCATGTGCCGCGTACCAAGCGAGGCGTGATTTCCTATGCCGCCCGCGACATCGGCGAGCGCCTCGATGCCAAAGCCCTGGTCGCCTTCACACAATCCGGTGACACCGTGCGGCGATTGGCGCGCCTGCACACCCCGCTACCCCTGCTGGCCTTCACCGACTTGCCCGAGGTGCGCAGTCAACTGGCCATGACGTGGGGCACTGAGACGTTCATCGTTCCGCACATGAAGTCGACCGACGGCATGATCCGCCAAGTCGACAAGTCGCTGCTCGAACTGGGGCGTTACAAGCGTGGTGACCTGGTAGTGATCGTCGCCGGCGCGCCGCCGGGCACCGTGGGCTCCACCAACCTGATCCATGTGCACCGGATCGGGGAGGAAGACGTCTAGTTGTCCGACTTCGACGAACTGCTTACGGCATTAGACCTCAAGCGCGTCGCCGACGACCGGTTCATCGGATCCCATCCCAGCAAGAACCCGATGCGGACCTTCGGGGGCCAGCTCATGGCGCAATCATTCGTCGCGAGCAGTCGCACACTAATTCACAAGGACTTGCCGCCAAGCGCACTCACGGTGCACTACGTCAACGGCGGTGATACCGCTCAGGACATCGAATTCCGGGTGGTACGGCTGCGTGACGAGCGGCGGTTCGCCAACCGGCGCGTCGATGCGCGCCAGGACGGCACCTTGTTGTCCTCGACGATGATCTCGTACATGTCCGGCGGCGCCGGGCTGGAGCATGCCGTCGCCCCGCCGGAGGTACCCGAGCCGCACACGCTGCCGTCGATCGGCGAGCTGCTCCGCGGCTACGAGAAAACCGTCCCACATTTCGTCAATGCGTTGCAGCCGATCGATTGGCGCTACACCAATGACCCATCCTGGGTGATGCGGGAAAAGGGCGATCGGCTTGCCCACAATCGGGTTTGGCTCAAGGCGCTGGGCACGATGCCCGACGATCCGCTAATGCACACCGCGACGATGCTGTATGCCTCGGATACCACTGTGCTGGACTCGATCATCACCACCCATGGATTGTCTTGGGGCTTCGATCGCATCTTTGCGGCGTCCACGAACCAATCCGTGTGGTTTCACCGGCAGGTCAACTTCGACGACTGGGTGCTGTATTCGACGACGTCCCCGGTGGCAGCGGATTCACGCGGGCTGGGTACCGGGCATTTTTTCGACGGCGCCGGACAAGTCATCGCGACGGTGGTGCAAGAGGGCGTCGTCAAATATTTTCCCGCCCCCGGCCGATAGACATCGCAGCACCGTGGCGATCAGGCGTAATGTTGCTGGTAGGCGCAGCTCATCGGGAGGTGAGTGTGAGAGAGTCCTCGGTTCATATCATCCCCAGTCTTCGCAGGCGCGAAGCCGTTGTGGTTCAAGTGGATTCGGTCACCGCGCGCTGCATCGGAGCTTTGGCATTGTTCTGCGCAGCGTGCTGGCTTATCGCGCTGCTCGCCCGCAACTATCCGCATGAAGACTGGCAAGCCACCGGTCGATTGGGTTGGTCGCTAACGGTTCTGGCGGCGGTGGCGTTCATCGCTCGCGGCATCTTTCTCGGCCGACCGGTGACGGCGGTGCACGCCACCGCAGCCGCCGGGTTCGTCGTCACCGGCTTGGCTGCGCACGTATTTTCCCTCGACGTGCTCGGTGATCTGCTGATCGTCGGTTCGGGTTTGGTTTTGATGGCTCCGACGGCGGCGCACCCGCGACCGCAAGACCTCCCGCGTGTCTGGTCGTTGATCAACGTCACCGAGGCAGATCCGCTGGCGCCGTTCGCCATGCAGACCGGCAAGTGCTATCACTTCAGCGCAGTCGGCGGTGCAGCGCTGGCCTACCGGACGCGGATCGGGTTCGCCGTGGTCAGCGGGGATCCCATTGGCGACGAGGCGCAGTTCCCGGATCTGGTCGCCGATTTCGCGGCCATGTGCCACACGCACGGCTGGCGGATAGTGGTGCTGGGCTGCAGTGAGCGACGACTGGGCTTGTGGAGCACGCACCGAGTCGGAAAAGCGTTGCGTGCCATACCGATCGGCCGCGACGTCGTCGTCGACGCGGCCAGTTGCGAGCTGGTCGGGCGCAAGTTTCGCAACCTGCGTCAGGCCGTCAAACGCACTTATAACTGCGGTATTACGACCGAGATCGTGGCGGAACAGGAACTCGATGACGCGCGGCGAGCGGAGCTTGCCGAGGTCTTATTGGCGTCCCCCAAGGGTGCCCAC
>JAVROZ010000827.1:0-7682 GCA_032162485.1 Mycobacterium sp. | reverse complement strand
AGGGCTTCGACCACTTCAAGGTGTCTCTGTCGATCGGCGTGATGAAGATGGTGCGCTCCGACATCTCTTCGTCGGGCGTGATGTTCCCCATCGACACCGAGTCGGGGTTCCGCGACGCTGTTCTGGTGACGGGCGCCTACGGCCTCGGTGAGAATGTGGTTCAGGGCGCCGTCGACCCCGACGAGTTCTACGTTCACAAGCCGACCTATCTAGCCGGCCACCGGGCCGTGTTGCGCCGACTCATCGGCGACAAGGCGGTGAAGATGATCCTCGTTTCCGGAGAGACGAAGAACACGACGCGAAACATCCCGACGCCAAAGTCCGATCGCGCCCGGTTCTGCCTCACCGATTCCGACGTCCTGGAGCTGGCCGGCTACGCGTGCACCATCGAGGCGCATTACGGGCGACCGATGGACATGGAGTGGGCCAAGGACGGTCTGGACGGAAGGCTCTTCATCGTCCAGGCCCGCCCTGAGACGGTGGCGTCCCAGCACAGCGGGACGGCGCTGGAAACCTATGTGATCGAGGGTCGAGCCGAGATACTCGCCGAGGGCCGCTCGGTCGGCGAGCGGATCGCCTCGGGTGTGGCGAAACGGATCGAGAACCCCAAGCACCTGGCCGAGTTCAAGCCCGGCGAGGTTCTGGTCACCGACACCACCACCCCCGATTGGGAGCCCGTCATGAAGACTGCCGCGGCGATCATCACCAACCGCGGCGGTCGTACCTGCCACGCGTCGATAATCGCTCGCGAACTCGGAATTCCCGCCGTGGTTGGCACCGGCAATGGAACCACCCGCGTGCCCGATGGCGAAGTCGTGACGGTGTCGTGCGCCGAGGGCGACTCGGGCCGCGTGTACCGGGGCGAAGTGGGATTCCACGTGGACCGCACCGAGGTGGCGGACCTGCCGCGGCCGCGAACCCAGATCATGATCAATCTCGGGAACCCCGACCTTGCCTTCAAGACGTCGTTCCTGCCGAACGACGGCGTGGGACTGGCTCGGATGGAGTTCATCATCAGCGAGTACATCCGGGTCCACCCGCTGGCCCTGTTGCACCCCGAGAGGGTCGAAGACCCCGAGGCGCGTCGGACGATCGATCGGCTGGCGCAGGGCTACCCAGACGGGAGCGCCTACTTCGTGGAACGCCTTTCCGAAGGGATCGGCACCATCGCCGCCGCCTTCTGGCCCAAGCCCGTAGTGGTGCGGATGTCGGACTTCAAGTCCAACGAGTACGCCAGCTTGATCGGCGGAGCAGCCTTCGAGCCATCGGAGAGCAACCCGATGATCGGGTTCCGCGGTGCCTCGCGCTACGCGCATCCCGCTTACGCCGAGGGTTTCGCGCTCGAGTGCCGCGCGATGCTGCGTGTGCGTAACGAGATGGGCCTGACGAACGTCATTCTGATGCTGCCGTTCGTGCGTCGAATCGCCGAGGCGGATCTCGTCCTGCAGACGATGGCCGACCTCGGTCTGCGCCGGGGCGAGAACGGGCTCAAGGTGTACGCGATGTGCGAGGTCCCGAACAACGTGATCCTGATCGATGAATTCGCCAAGCGTTTCGACGGTTTCTCCATTGGCTCCAACGACCTGACTCAGCTCACCCTCGGTGTCGATCGTGACAGCGAGATCGTGGCCTTCGACTACGACGAACGCGACGAGGGCGTCAAGCAGATGATCCGCCTGGCCGTTGAGGGCTGCCGCCGCAACGGGATTCACTCGGGCCTGTGCGGACAAGCGCCCTCGGACTACCCGGATATGGCCGAGTTCTTGGTGGGGCTCGGCATCGACTCGATGAGCCTGAACCCCGACACGGTGATCAAGACCACCCGCCAAGTCCTCCAGTTGGAAAATCAGCTCGTGCCGACTCCATGAGCAGCGAACCGTTCGATCGGCCCGCAGCCGGTGAGAACATCCAAGCTTGGCTTGCCCACGCCACCGCCGGCAGGCACGAACAGGCCTGGCATCGGCTCATTGCGGACAACCCGTTCGCGGCGATCCACGGCCGGGTGTGCTACCACCCGTGTGAAACCGTTTGCAACCGTGCCCAACTCGACACCTGCGAGCCATATACGAGAGCGCGGTAGATCCGTTCGCGAAACCGTCCAAGCCGGGACCGAACTCGCGGTTGGGTCGGCGTCACAAGTCCGGTAGCGGCACGGTCCAATGCACCTGAGTACCGCCCCCGGGAGGTGTTGCGAGGTCGCAGTGGCCGTCAATCTGTTCGGCGCGCGAGGCCATGTTGACTAGCCCGCTGCGGCGCTCATTGTCGATGCTGATACCGCAGCCGTCGTCGGTAATCGTGATGTCCAGTTCATCGGCGACGGCCACCTCAACGGTCAATTGTGTTGCCCCAGAGTGTCGAACGGTGTTGCTGACCGCTTCCAGAATGACCGACTCCACGTGTCCGGCCAGGTCGTCGCCGATCACGCTCATCGGTCCGGACATCTGAATTGTCGTGACCACTGTGCCGTTTTCGGTCAGATCGGCGACCGCGGCCTCTATCCGCTGCCGAAGGCCGATCCGCTGTGTGCCCGTGTGGTGCAACTCGAAAATGGTGGTGCGGATGTCCTCGATCGTAATCTGCAGGTCGGTGACCGTGCGGTTCAATCGGTCGGTGATCTCACTCGATCGGGACCGGGCAATGGTCCCCTGCAGGTCGATGCCTGCAGTGAAGAGCCGTTGAATGACGTGGTCCTGCAGATCGTGCCCGATCCGCTCACGGTCGGCCAGCACGGTCAGGTTGCGGGCGTGTTCCAGGGTGTTGGCCAACATGAGCGCCACTGTGGCGTGGTCGGCGAAATCGCTCATCAGCTTGAGGTGTTCGGCGTCGAACGGGGGCTGGTCGCTGTTGCGGACGACCGCGATGACGCCGAGCAGCGTGTGTTCGGACCGTAACGGCATCACGATCGCGGACCGCCGGCCGACATCGGTCAAGGCCTGTAGCGGATGGGCGAAGGCCGCGGTGATCACCGGTGTGCCGGAGCGGAACACTGCGCCCGTCGTGGACCCGTCGACCGGAACCCGTTGACCCAAAACCTCATCCGCGTACAGACCAACGGCGGTGGACACTACCAGGGTGTCAACCTCGTCGACCGGCAGGTCATCCTCGGTAGGAACGAGGACGATGGCCTGTTCTGCCTCGGTCAGCTCACAGGCGCGGGCGGCGATCAGTTGCAGCCTGGCGTGCAGGTCGACAGCCGACAGCAGTCCCGTGGTGATCATCCGGCTCGCCTCTGCCCACTGCGCGGTCGAGCGCGCCCGGTCGAACAGCCGCGCATTGTCGATGGCTACAGCCGCGGCTGAGGCCAACTCGCGTACGGCTAGCTCGTCAGCTTCGCTGAACGCTGCTCGCGACGTCGGCTTGGTCAGGTACAGGCTGCCGAACACGTTCTGTCGAATGATGATCGGCACGCCCAGCAGATCACCCCTCGAGGGGTGGTGCTCCCGAAATCCGACGGCCGCAGGGAGAGTGGTCAGATGATCGAGCCGCAGCGACCCAGAGCGACTGCGCAGCAGACCAAGGACTCCCTTGGAGTGGTGGCCGATCGGGTTCGCGGCGAACTCGTCGATTCCCGCATGCACGAACGAGATCAGGGTGTCGTCGGGTCCGCGGACGCCTAGCGCGCCGAACCGTGCGCCGGTTAGTTCCATGGCTGCGGTGACGATCCGCTTCAATGTCGCATCGAGATCGAGATCGGCGGCGATGTCGACAATCACACGGAGGAGGATCTTCCTCCGATCCCGCCCGGAGAGCACTTCGTCGCGTTGTTCGCACTTCCCGCCGACCAGTGTCGGCGGTCCTATCGCAGCCAAAGCAGGCCAGGTCTCATTGCTGGCGGGCGCGACCCCTAACACGGCAGGTGCCTAAATCCGTTGCGGCGCAGCGCGGAACCGATGGTAAACGCTGTTGCGGTGACGTGAGTGGGGTTTAGTGCGGTGGGTGCTTTAATAGTGATCCCGGAGTAGCGGTTATCACTTGCGTGTTCGGCGCGAGCAGAGGGCTCAGCGAGGTCAACAGCGGACGGCTGACCTCATCCCGGACTGGCTGGGGTTCTCAACGTCACCTACGCTACACCTCGAAGCTGTGTGCGGCACCTGCCGTGGACACGCTCGACTTTCTGCTCGTAGCCGGCCTTGCGAAGCCGATCGGCTCGTCTCAACTCATCGGCATCACATCTGACCGCGCCGAAATCCCCAGCGCGCTAGGCTGAATCATGGCAACCAACGACGGTCCGGGCGATTGTGCTGAGAAGGCGAGAGTTGGAGTTTGCTATTGAGCACCTCGTTAGGCCGATCGGTCAGAATCCCGGACAGGGCGCCCGAACTGTTTCCCGGGCAACTTCGTCGCCTAACGCCGAACGCTGCTCTTCCGAACTGCCCAGGGCACCAAGCTGTTCAGCGCTGCGATGAACGACCGGATAGCTTTCCAGGCCCACGAGCGCGGTTGCTGCCGTGGGCCGCGACGTTGAAGCCTCTCTACCTGCGTGACTGGGTGGTGCGGCCACGATGACTTCCGGTATCGCACGGATTCTCAACGGGCACGAACCAGACCGCACTGGGCTCATCGACATCTTGTGGGATGTGCAACGCGAATCCGGCTACATTTCCGCCGAAGCCGCCGCCGGGATAGCCGATTGGCTCGGGCTGTCCGTCGAGGATGTTCTGGAGACCGCCACGTTCTATCATTTCTTCCACACCACGCCGTCGGGGCGTCACCGGATTTATCTGAGCAACACCGTCATCGCGAAAATGCACGGCTACCGCCAGGTGTATGAGGCCCTAGAACTGTTCACCGGGACACGATTCGGCGGGCCCGGGTCGGCCGATTTCGGGCTTTTCGAAACCGCGTGCATCGGGTTGAGCGACCACGAACCGGCGATGCTCATCGACGATGTCGTGTTCACAGACCTGACACCGGCTTCGGTCGGCGAGATCATCGAGAGACTGAAACGGGGTGATTCTGCGGCGCAGATCGCCAATCCGGCTGGCCTGCCAGGCGACGACGTCGCGTATGTCGATGCGCTTACCCGCACCATCGTGCATACGTCCGGGCCGGTGTTCTTCTGGGGTGACACCGATTACAGCGCGTTGTTGCACCGCTGCCTCGCGATGACTCCCGAGGACGTGATCGCCACCATCTCCGAGTCTGGGCTGCGAGGATGTGGCGGCGCGGGTTTCCCCACCGGCACCAAGTGGAAGTTCTGCCGCGCAGCCACCGGTGACGAGAAATACATCATCTGCAACGCCGATGAGGGCGAGCCCGGGACGTTCAAGGACCGGGCGTTGCTGACCTACTCCTCCAAGCAGGTATTCGCGGGCATGGCGATCGCGGCCCACGGCGTGGGCGCCCGGAACGGCATCCTCTACCTTCGCGCGGAGTACGCGTACCTGCGCGACTACCTCGCACGGCAGCTGGCGGAACTCCGTGAGGATGGGGTACTCGGCGACGGGTTCGACATCCGCATCCAGTTGGGTGCCGGGGCCTACATCTGCGGCGACGAGACCGCGCTCATCGAGTCCTGCGAGGGCAAGCGGGGAACGCCGCGACTCAAGCCGCCTTTCCCGGTCGAGCACGGTTTCCTGGGCAAGCCGACGGTGGTTAACAACGTCGAGACATTAGCCGCGGTGAGCCGGATCATGCAGAAGGGTGCCGGGTGGTACGCGGCAATGGGGGTACCGGGGTCAACCGGCACCCGGCTGATCAGCGTCGCCGGCGACTGCGCTGCCCCAGGGATCTACGAGGTGGAGTGGGGGGTTACGTTGCGCGAGGTGCTCGACATGGTCGGCGCCGAGAACCCCCGGGCCGTGCAGATCAGCGGTCCCGCCGGGGAGATGCTCTCGGTGACCGCCGACGCCGACCGCAGGCTCGCCTATGACGATTTGTCCTGCAACGGCTCCTTCATGGTGTTCAACCATGAACGTGACCTGATCGACATTGTGGGTGACTTCATGCAGTTCTTCGTCGACGAATCCTGCGGCATCTGTGTGCCATGCCGCGCGGGCAATGTGCTGCTGCGGCAGAAGATCAACCTGGTAGCCGCGGGCCGGGCGGTCCGATCCGATCTCGACGACATGGTTGCCTGGGGCGGGATCGTCGCTCACACCAGCAGATGCGGGCTGGGTGCCACCTCGCCCAATCCGATCCTGACCACGCTGAAGAAGTTCCCCGAAATCTATTCGGTCCGACTTCGTGAGCACAACAGCGGCCTGCTGCCGTCCTTCGACCCAGAGTCTGAGCTGACCGGTTATGCCCATGTCATTGCCGAACTTGCACCGCAGGAGTCGCTATGAGCGTCCGGATCGAGATCGACGGTAAATCCGTCATCTCCGAGGAGGGCAGGACGCTCGTCGATGTCGCCGCCGAGGCGGGCATCTACATCCCGGTCTTGTGCTATCTGCCCGAGCATCCTGCTTTGGGTACCTGCCGAGTGTGTTCGGTCAAAGTCAACGGCGCGGTCACCGCCGCCTGTGCGGTCAAGGTCAGCGACGGGATGCGGGTGGAGGTCAACGACCCGGAGACCACCGACGCGCGTAAGGCGCTGGTGGAGATGCTGTTCTCCGAGGGCAACCACAACTGCCCCAGCTGTGAGAAGTCCGGGCGGTGCACGCTGCAGGCGGTCGGCTACGAGGTCGATATGGTGGTGTCCCGTTTCCCATATCAGTTCCCTGAGCGGGTTGCCGACCATGCGTCGGACACGATCTGGCTGGAGCGCGACCGCTGCATCTTCTGCCAGCGTTGTGTGGAGTTCGTCCGGGATCAGGACAGCGGCAAGAAGATCTTCAGCATCAGCGGCCGCGGAGCGCACGCCCGCATCGAGATCGACGTCGAACTGGCCAACAAGATGCCCCCCGAACAGGTCCGCGAGGCCGTCGACATCTGTCCCGTTGGAACGATACTCGAAAAAGGGGTGGGTTATGACGAGCCCGTCGGCAAGCGACACTACGAAGTCGAATCGGTGAAGGACCAGGCGCTCGAACCCTCACGGAGGCATGGCAAGTGACGAAGTCGAACACCAATGAGGTTGCATCGCACGAACTTCCGGCCACGCCGCTCGACCCGGAAGTGGCCGCCAAGCGCGCCGGCAAGATCAAGGTCTCGATGATCAGCCTCTGCGGATGCTGGGGATGTAGCTTGTCGTTGCTCGACATCGACGAGCGGATGATCACCCTGCTGGACAAAATCACCATCCTGCGATCGTCGTTCACCGATATCAAGCGCATTCCGGAGCGGTGCGCCATCGGATTCATCGAGGGCGGGGTCGCCAACGAGGATAATATCGAGACGCTGCGGCACTTCAGGGACAACTGCGACGTGCTGATCTCGGTCGGCGCCTGTGCGATCTGGGGTGGTGTCCCGTCGCTACGTAATCTGGTCGGACTCAAGGATTGTCTGGCGGAGGCCTACACGAACTCCCCGACCGCGCCGCAAGGCGCCAGCCCGGTGGTGCCCTACGACCGCCGGATTCCCATCCTCACCAACAACGTGTACCCGTGCCACGAGGTCGTGCACATGGACTACTTCGTGCCGGGCTGTCCGCCGAAGCCGGACGCAATCCTCGACGTGCTGGAGGACCTGATCAACGGACGTCCCGTGAACCTGCCCAAGTCTCTTAACCAGTTCGACTGATCGGGGAATGGCCGGTATGGCAACCACACTCGTAATCGATCCGATCACCCGAGTCGAGG
>JAVROZ010000826.1:0-5815 GCA_032162485.1 Mycobacterium sp. | reverse complement strand
CGGCGTGTCGGGATCACCCGCGGCGCGCACCCCCCACGACGTCCGCGGCAACGCGGCGCCCACGCGGGAGACGAACTGGCCCAACGGTTCGGCATGCGGCAGGGTGCCGATGCGGCCCAATCCGGTGTCGGGGGGCGGCGGAACCATCGCGAAGGTGTCGAACGCCGGCTCTTCGTAGGGATGGGCGGCGCGCATCGCCGCCAGCACGGCGGCCCGTGCGCGCGCGGGTGCGACGACCTCGACCCGATCCTCGGTGACCTGTTCGACGGTACCGACGCTGCCGATCGCCGGGGCTGCCCCCTCGTGCGGGAGGAATTGGCCGATACCGGTGACGCTCCAGCTGCAGTGTGAGTAGTCACCGATGTGCCCAGCGCCGGCCGCAAAGACCGCTTCCCGGACCGCTTGGGCGTTCTCCTGCGGCACGTAGATGACCCACTTGTCCAGATCACCGACGGCCGGGGATGTGGCAAGGACGGCATCGACCGTCAGTCCGAGCGCATCCGCCAGCGCGTCGGACACGCCCGGTGCTGCCGAGTCGGCGTTGGTGTGTGCGGTGAACAATGAGCGGCCCGAGCGGATCAACCGGTGGATCAGCGCGCCTTTGGGCGTACTGGCCGCAACCGTGTCGACCCCGCGCAACAGCAGCGGATGATGCGCCAGTAGCAGACCGGCATCGGGTACTTCGTCGACGACGGCAGGTGTCGCGTCAATCGCGACGGTGATCGATTCGACGACGTCGGCGGGGTCGCCACACACCAGGCCCACCGAATCCCACGACTCGGCGAGCCGCGGCGGGTACGCCTCGTCCAGCACATCGACGACGTCGGCCAGCCGCACACTCATCGGCGACTCCCGCTGGGTACACACGCGAGCGTTTCGGCTATCGATTCGGCCAACCGTGACCATTCCGGACGTACCGCCGCCCGTAGATAATCCCCGTCCAGACCGACAAAGGTGTCGCAGCGTCGCACCGCGATTCCCTTGTACCGCAATTGGTTTCGAATAAACTCAGCGTCGGGGATACGGAACAACACGAACGGCGCCCGGCCATCGACCACGGCGACACCCACCGACTCCAAACCGGCGACCATCGCCGCGCGCACCGACACCAGCTGTGCAGCATCGGCGGCGGCTTCGGCGACAGCTTGCGGCGTGCAGCAGGCTGCGATGGCAGACAGCTGCAGCGTGCCCACCGGCCAGTGCGCGCGCTGAGCGTTCAGTCCCTCCAATAGATTCGGCGCCCCAAGGGCGTAGCCCACCCGCAGCCCGGCCAGCGCCCACGTCTTGGTCAGACTGCGCAGCACCAGCACATCGGGAAGAGCGTCACCGGCAAGTGAATGCGGCTCGCCGGGAATCGAGTCCGCGAACGCCTCGTCGACCACGACAATCCGTCCGGGCCGGCGCAACGCGAGCAGTTGCTCACGGGTGTGCAGCACCGCCGTCGGGTTGGTCGGATTTCCCACCACCACCAGGTCGGCGTCGTCGGGCACCGCCGCCGCGTCCAGGGTGAACGGCGGGTCCAGGACGACGTGGTGCACCGGGACACCCGCGGCGGTCAGCGCCGCTTCCGGCTCGGTGAACGAGGGCGCGATGATCGCGGCCCGGCGCGGACGCAGATTGCGCAGCAACGCGAAACCCTCTGCCGCTCCGGCCAGCGGCAACACCTCGTCACCGGCTCGACAGTGACGTGCAGCGACCGCATCCTGGGCGGCACGGACGTCGGAATCGCTTGGGTAGCGGGCCAGATCGGGGAGCCGGGCACTCAATTGCGCCAGCAGCCACGACGGCGGCCGCGCATGCCGGACGTTGACGGCGAAATCCAGCATGCCGGGCGCGACCTCTTGATCACCGTGATAGCGCGCCCGCGCCAAGCGAGTGGACGCGCTCTGATCCAGACCGGCCATCACTGAAACACTAGTGCGCGAGCACGGCGAGCAGACATCCGGAGGCCCACGGCACGGCCGACCTGGCAGTTCGTCCACCAGCCGCATCAACGACAATGGGACCGTGACAAGTTCGACCGCGTTCGAGGCACCGCAACTGGTGATCTTCGATCTCGACGGCACCCTGACCGATTCGGCCATCGGCATCGTCGCCAGCTTTCGGCACGCGCTCACCCACATCGGTGCCGCTATCCCCGACGGTGATCTGGTCGCCCAGATCGTCGGCCCCCCGATGGACGAGACCTTCCACGCGATGGAGCTCGACGGGCGCGCCGACGAGGCGTTCGCGGCCTTCCGGGCCGAATACGGCAGCCGGGGCTGGGCGATGAACAGCCTGTTCGACGGCATCGAACCGCTGTTGGCCGACCTGCACGCGGCAGGCGTGCGACTGGCGGTCGCGACCTCCAAGTTGGAGCCGACGGCGCGGCGCATCCTCGCCCACTTCGGGCTGGACCACCATTTCGAGGTCATCGCGGGCGCGAGTCCCGACGGTTCGCGCAAATCCAAGACCGCGGTGCTGGCCCACGCGCTGGATCAGCTGCGACCGCTGCCCGAACGCGTTCTCATGGTCGGCGACCGCAGCCACGACGTCGACGGCGCGGCGGCGCACGGCATCGACACGGTGGTGGTCGGCTGGGGTTATGGACGGGGAGATTTCACTGACGCCGACATGCCCGCGGGTCCGACCCTGGTGACCCATGCCGCGACCGTAAACGAGCTGCGGGGGGTGCTGGGTGTCTGATTCGACTTTGCTGCACGTGACATTCGTCTGCAGCGGCAACATCTGCCGTTCGCCGATGGCCGAGAAGATGTTCGCCCACCAGATTCGAGAGCGCGGTCTCGGCGACGTCGTGCGGGTCACCAGCGCCGGCACCGGCAACTGGCATGCCGGCGAGGGCGCCGACCGACGGGCCAAGCGCGTCCTGCGCGACCACGGCTACCCCACCGACCATCGGGCCACTGCACTCGAGGACGACCATCTTTCGGCAGATCTGGTCATCGGGTTAGGACGCAACCATGTGGGAATCCTGCGCCAACTCGGGGTCGACGACAGCCGACTGCGGATGCTGCGTTCCTTCGATCCGCGCTCAGGCGCCTTCCCCCTCGACGTCGAGGATCCCTACTACGGCGACCACCAGGACTTCGAGGAGGCTTACGTCGTCATCGAGGCCGCCCTGCCCGGCCTGCACGACTGGGTCGACGAAAGACTCGCGCAGAACGGATCCGGTTGATGCCCCGACTGCATCGGAGCGTGAAATTTCTGCTGCGGCCGGGTTGGCTGGCGTTGGCGCTGGTGTGCATCGCCTTCACCTACCTGTGCTTCACGGTGTTGGCACCGTGGCAGCTGGGCAAGAACACCAGGACCTCGCGCGAGAACCAGCAGATCGCCGATTCGGTCAATTCGTCGCCAGCGCCATTGAAAACTATTTTGTCGCAACAGAATCCGTATACTTCGGCGGAGCAGTGGCGGAAGGTGACCGCCACCGGGCACTACCTTGCGGACGTGCGCGTCGTGGCCCGGCTGCGGGCGGTCGAGGGCGTCCAGGCGTTTGAGGTTTTGGCGCCGTTCGCCGTCGACGACGGGCCGACCGTGCTCGTCGACCGCGGATATGTGCGGCCCGAGCAGGGGTCGCACATTCCACCGATTCCGCGGCCGCCGGAGCAGACGGTCACCATCACCGCGCGACTGCGTAATTCTGAGCAGGCCGTGCCGGGCAAAGACCCGTTCACCAGAGATGACTACCAGCAGGTGTATTCGGTCAGCACCGAGCAAGTCGCGGCGCTGACGCGGGTGCCGTTGGCGGCGCCCTATTTGCAGTTGGCCGAGGACCAACCCGGCGGGCTCGGTGTGATCGGATTGCCGCGCCTGGATGCCGGGCCGTTTCTCTCCTACGGCATTCAATGGATTCTGTTCGGCGTGCTGGCGCCGATCGCATTGGGCTATTTCGTGTACTCCGAGGTCCGGGCGCGCCGTCGGGACAAGCAGTTGAGGGACCCACAGACAGATCCGGGCGGACCGGCGCTGGCCCCGACGAATCCGGCGACCAAGTCGGAGGCCGTCGAGGACAAACTCGCCGACCGGTACGGCCGTCGGCGCTAGCGCGCCCGCCCGCCGAGCGCCGCCACCACCGCCGCGGCTCCCACCTGCACGACCCGCGACAGTGTCACCGCCCGGCGTAGGTCGGCCACCGTGGGTTGCCGGCCGTCGCCCAGCGTCGGCCGGATCTGCAGCTCGTGGTGGTACTGGGTGGGCCCTCCGAGTCGCACACCGAGCGCTCCGGCGAACGCCGCCTCGACGACGCCGGCGTTGGGACTGGGATGCCGGCCTGCGTCGCGGTGCCAGGCCTGGGCCGCGACCATGGGTGAGCCGCCGACCAACGGCGCGCAGAGCACCACCAACGCCGCGGTCACCCGGGCGCCGACGTAGTTGGCCGCATCATCGGATCGTGCTGCGGCCCAGCCAAACCGGAGATACCGGGGCGAGCGGTACCCGACCATCGAATCCAGCGTGTTGACCGCCCGGTACCCCAGCACCGCCGGTGCGCCACCCACCGCCGCCCACAGCAGCGGCGTCACCTGGGCATCAGAGGTATTCTCCGCCACCGATTCCAGCGCCGCGCGCGTCAAGCCTGACTCGTCGAGCGTGGCGGGATCGCGTCCGCACAACGACGGAAGCAACCGTCGCGCGCCCTCGACATCGCCGCCCTCCAGCAGCTCCGCCATCCGAGATCCGGTGCGCAGCAGCGAGGTTCCGCCCAGCGAGGTCCACGTGGCGGTTGCGGTGGCCGCGGCATTCCGAAGCCGGTCGCCCCGCTGCGCAACCCCGCCCAGTAGCCCCGCCCCCGCGACGAGTAGGCCCACGTGCACAGCACCGGCGAGCCTGGCGTCGCGGTAGCTGATCCGTTCCAATCTGGCTGCCACGGCACCGAACAACGCGACCGGATGACCCCGGCTCGGATCGCCCAGCGTGAGATCGGCGAGGTAGCCGGCCAATGCGCCGACGATCCGGGCCTGCCGCGTCGACGCAAACACCCCGGCAGCGTCTCATACGTGGTTCACTCGATCACATGGGGCACGATCCGCAATGAAGCGGCCAGTAAGCAGGGTTGCCGACCTGTTGAACCCCGCGGCCACGTTATTGCCGGCCGCGAATGTGATCATGCAGCTGTCCCTGCCGGGCGTCGGTTACGGCGTGCTGGAAAGCCCGGTGGACAGCGGCAACGTCTACAAGCACCCCTTCAAGCGGGCCCGCACCACCGGCACCTACCTGGCGGTGGCGACCATCGGGACCGAGTCCGACCGCGAACTGATCCGCGCCGCCGTCGACACCGCACACCGGCAGGTGGCCTCGACGTCGTCGAGCCCCGTTGCCTACAACGCGTTCGATCCCAAGTTGCAGCTGTGGGTGGCCGCCTGCCTGTACCGCTACTTCGTGGAACAGCACGAATTCCTGCACGGCCCGCTCGACGATGCCACCGCGGACACCGTTTACCAGGACGCCAAGAAGCTTGGTACGACGCTGCAGGTGCCGCAGCGCCTTTGGCCGTCGGACCGGGTGGCCTTCGACGAGTACTGGAAGCGCTCCGTCGATGAACTGCGGATCGACCCGGCAGTGCGAGAGCATCTGCACGGAGTGGCCTCGCTGGTGTTCCTGCCGCGGCCGTTGCGGGCACTGGCCGGACCGTTCAACCTGTTTGCGACGACGGGGTTCCTCGCCCCCGAGTTCCGGGCTCTGATGCGGCTCGACTGGTCAGAGTCCCAGCAGCGCCGGTTCGAGTTGCTGCTGAGCGCGCTGCGGTTCGCTGACCGGCTGATACCGCATCGAGCCTGGATCTTCGGATATCAGCTTTACCTGCGGGACATGAGGTCTC
>JAVROZ010000825.1:0-4895 GCA_032162485.1 Mycobacterium sp. | reverse complement strand
TTGTCCAGCAGCGCGAGCCGCAGGTGCTCCAGCGCGGGAACCAGATCGGTGATGACCGCCTCGGTGGCGGCCAGGTGCACGGCGGTGGGGAAGGTGTCGTTGGACGACTGCGACATGTTGACGTCGTCATTGGGGTGTACGGTCACGCCGTTCTGGCCGGCGATGCTGGCGATCACCTCGTTGGTGTTCATGTTCGAACTGGTGCCCGAACCGGTCTGGAAGACGTCGATCGGGAACTGGTCGTCGTGCTTGCCATCGGCGATTTCAGCCGCCGCGGCGATGATCGCCTCGGCCCGCTCCGGTGCCAGTAGCCCGAGGTCCTTATTCACTTGTGCGCAAGCGCCTTTCAGCAGACCCAGCGCCCGGATCTGGGTGCGCTCCAAGCCGCGGCCCGAGATCGGGAAGTTCTCCACCGCCCGTTGAGTTTGTGCGCGCCACAACGCTTTTGCCGGCACCCGGACCTCACCCATGGTGTCGTGCTCAATGCGGTATTCGCCGTCCTCGGCCATAAATCAGGTCCTCGCTGGATTGTTGGGATGTCAGGGCAAGGGATAGGCGGCGTTGGTGTCGCCGGTGAAATCAATGGCCGAGTATTCGTTGAGCTTGGACAGCCGATGGTAGGCCTCGACCATGCGCACGGTGCCCGACTTGGAACGCATCACGATTGACTGGGTGGTGCAGCCGCCGGGCTGGTAGCGCACGCCCTTGAGTAGGTCGCCGTCGGTGACGCCGGTCGCGCAGAAGAAGACGTTGTCGCCGGACACCAGGTCCTCGGTGGTCAGCACTCGGTCGACGTCGTGTCCGGCGTCGAGCGCCTTGCGACGTTCGGCCTCGTCCTTGGGTGCCAGCTGCGCCTGGATCTCCCCGCCCATACAGCGGATCGCGGCGGCGGTGATGATGCCCTCCGGGGTCCCACCGATGCCGGCCAGCATGTCGGTGCCCGAGCCCGGCCGGCACGCGGAGATGGCGCCGGCCACGTCACCGTCGGTGATCAGCCGGATCCTGGCGCCGGTGTCTCGGACGTCGGCGATCAGCTTGGCGTGCCGGGGCCGGTCCAGGATGCACACGGTCATGTCCTGTACCGACAGGGCCTTGACCTTGGCAACTGCCCGGACGTTCTCGGCGATCGGCGCAGTGATGTCCAGGACGTGCGCGGCGTCCGGCCCGACGGCGATCTTGTTCATGTAGAACACTGCCGACGGGTCGAACATCGCCCAGCGGTCGGCCACTGCCAGCACCGAGATCGCGTTCGGCATGCCTTTGCTCATCAAGGTGGTGCCGTCGATCGGATCGACGGCGAAGTCGCACTCCGGGCCGTCGCCGTTGCCGACCTCTTCGCCGTTGTAGAGCATCGGCGCTTCGTCTTTTTCGCCCTCGCCGATGACCACCACGCCGCGCATCGACACCGAATTCACCAACTCGCGAATCGCGTCGACCGCGGCCCCGTCGCCGCCCTCTTTATCTCCGCGACCGACCCAGCGGCCCGCGGCCATTGCGCCGGCTTCCGTGACGCGCACGAGCTCGAGGGCCAGGTTACGGTCTGGGGCTTCCCCACGCGGCGATCGCGTCGAAGACGTGCCGGCACCGGCAACCACGGTCGGCGGCGGGCCGGACCCCGGTGCCGTCATGGTTTGTGCTCATCATTCATGGTTCGCAATTGTCCCAGAAGCAGAACACTTGGCTGGAGCTGGGATACTCGGGAAGTGACGACTGAGCCGCAGCCCACCCCCAAGCTGGCCAAGCCGCGGTTGCTGCAGGACGGTCGCGACATGTTCTGGTCACTGGCACCTCTGGTAATCGGCTGCATCCTGCTAGCGGGATTGGTAGGCATGTGTTCGTTTCAGCCAGGTGGGACAAACCGGGGCACCATCCCGTCCTATGACGCGGCGAGGGCCTTGCGGGCCGACGCGGAGACGTTGGGCTTCCCGATCCGGGTGCCTCAACTGCCGAAGGGATGGCAACCCAATTCGGGGGGCCGGGGCGGCATCGCGGATGGGTCGCCGGGCTCGGTTCAGGGCCAGCGGCAACACGCGTCCACTTCGACTGTGGGTTACATCAGCCCGACGGGGCTGTATCTGAGCCTGACTCAGAGCAACGCCGAGGAGGACAAGCTGGTCGGTTCCATCCATCGAGGGATGTATCCGACCGGTACCGTCGACGTCGCGGGCACCCGTTGGGTCGTCTATCAGGGAGCCGACGAACACGGTGCGGTGGAGCCGGTGTGGACCACCCGCCTGACCAGTTCGGCCGGCCCAACCCAGATTGCGATCACCGGTGCCGGCCCTCCTGAGCAGTTCCGTACGCTGGCGGCTGCTACGCAATCCCAGCAGCCGCTGCCGGCCCGCTAATCGGTAGCACCACGCATCAGAAAGGGGCGTTTCGTGACCGCACCCGAGGCAGATCTCTCCGGGTGGTCGGCCGCGCCGTTCAGCGCCGCCGGCTACACCCACGACGTTTACCGCAAGGGCTCCGGGCCGGGGGTGGTGCTGATTCCTGAGATGCCGGGCATCCATCCGGGAGTGCTGGGCCTGGGTAATCATCTGGTGGACAACGGTTTCACCGTGGCCATTCCGTCGCTGTTCGGTGAGCCGGGCCGACCGGTATCCGTCGGCTATGCCGTGACCGGGATCAGCCGTGGTTGTGTATCTAGGGAATTCGCCGCAATGGCCACCAACAAACAGCGACCGGTGGCGGTGTTTCTGCGCGGTTTGGCCCGTGATCTCAACGCGTCGACGCCGGGCAAGGGTGTCGGCGTCATCGGCCAGTGCTTCACTGGCGGCTTCGCATTGGCTGCCGCCGTCGACGACAGCGTCTTGGCCCCGGTGCTCAGCCAACCGTCGGTACCGTTTCCGCTGACCGCCAAACAGCGCCGCGATCCGGGGTTGAGCGAAACCGAACTGGGCGTCGTTGCCGATCGCTGTGCCAATGATGGACTGTGCGCCATGGGGTTACGGTTCAGCGAGGACAAGCTGTCGCCGGGCGAACGGTTCACGACGCTCAAAGAGCGGCTCGGTGACGCCTTCGAAGTTATCGAAATCGATTCCGGCTCAGGCAACGAGCACGGTTTTGGCCGGATGGCGCACTCGGTGCTCACCGACCAGGTCCGGGAGGTCGACGGCCACCCGGCGTATGAGGCGCGCAAGCGGGTGGTGGAGTTCCTCACCGAGCGGCTGACTTAGGAAGAATCAGTAGGGGCGGCGGCCTGCACTTTGTCTTTTCGGCGCCCAAACCACTTGCGGCGTACCGGCTTATCGCTCGTTGACTTCAGTGCCGGCATGTCTATGCCTTTGTATACCGCGAGGTAGACCTCGATAGTGGTGACGATGATGATCATCAGCACCGGGCCGATGATGATGCCCCACGGGCCGAACATTCTGATACCCGCGAACACCGAAAGCAACATCAGCGCCGAGTTCAGCCGGGCGTCGCGCGGCACCAGAACGGGTCGCAGGAAGTTGTCGATATTGGTGACCACGATGAGGTGAAAGAGCACGACGAACACGCCGCCGCCGATATGTCCGAACAACATCATCCCGACCCCGAACGGAATGGTCACGATCCCGCCACCCAGCGGAATGATCGACAACGCGGTCAGCACAATCGCGAAGATGAAGAAGCCGTGATGGAATCCGGCGATGTAGATCGACGCGGCGCCGGCGACGCCCTGGCAGAAAGCGATCACGAATTGGCCGTTCACGGTGCCACGCACCATTGAGCCCATCTTCTGCAGATACAGATCCGTGGCTTCTTCGCCGAGCGGATTGAGCTGGGCGATCAACGTCCGCAATTTCTCCTGGTTCACCAGCAGAGCGAGGAACACGTAAAAAAAGATGATGGCCGAGGTGATGGTGGTGGCAAGGCTGCCGGCCGTGTTCTGCAGCACCCCCAGTAGCCAGTGGCCAATGTTCTGAGAAGCGGTGATGATCGCCTTACGGAGCGTCTCCGCGCTTACCGTGACGTGCGCGAATGGCACGCGGGCCAATAGCTCGTTGACCAGGTGCAGCGTCTTGTCGCCCAGGGTGTTCAGATCGGTCGACCTGACCCAACTGGCCACCGAATCGACCATGCGGGCGATCTGCACGATCGCCAGCGCCACCAGCAGTCCCAAGGGCACGATCACCATTGCCAGCGCCGACAACAGAGTGCAGGTCGCCGACAAGCCGGTGTTGAGGCGCTTGTTGAACCGGTTGAACAGCGGCGTGAACAGGTAAGCGCCGACGGCGGCCACTACGATGAGGACGAAATAGTTGCGCAGAAAGTACGCGCCGAAGACGAGCGCGATGAGGGTGAAGATCGCGAGAGCGCGTTTCTGGGTAGGGGTGAATTCGGTGTTCATGCCGGACTTTGGCCGCCCTCCGCCTCGGTGTTGAGCGCTCCGTAACCTTATCGTCGATTCCGGGCACGCATGAGTGGGTGAAGTGCCTCGGCAGGAGGAAAAGTATGACGGTGGTCGAGACGACCTACGGACCCGTGCGCGGTGCCGAGAACGGTCCCGTGACCGCGTGGAAAGGCATTCGGTTCGCGGCGCCGCCCGTAGACGAGCTGCGTTTCCGGGCGCCCGAACCGCCGCAGCGGTGGACCGAGGTCATCGATGCCACCGCCTACGGGCCGGCCTGCCCGCAATCGACCCTGCCCAATATGAAGCTCGATTTAGGCGCGCCGCAGGGTGACGACTGTTTGCGGCTGAACATTTGGGTCCCTGCCGGCACTGAGCCCGGTGCCGGAAAACCGGTGCTGGTGTGGCTGCACGGAGGCGCCTACGTCCTCGGCTCGGGCAGTCAGCCACTGTACGACGGCCAGACGTTAGCCGCCGGCGGCGACGTCGTGGTGGTGACGGTCAACTACCGCGTCGGCGCGCTGGGCTTTCTGGACCTGTCGTCGTTCAGCACCCGGGA
>JAVROZ010000824.1:0-3026 GCA_032162485.1 Mycobacterium sp. | reverse complement strand
ACGCCAGACCACTCCAGCCAGCGCCGGAGATGTTCTGCGAGGACGCGTACATACGACGAGCCTCGTCTTCAACCGTCTGGGCGTGCGTCTCGAAACGTCCCGCCATGGCCCGCATAGCATGCGGGTCGGTCATAAAGCGTGTTGCCATGTTGCTTGTCTCCTTAATATCTCGACTTTTCGGATTACTGCAGTTCTAGCTGTTATAGATCGATGCTTGCAGCCACGGACCTTTGCTGGGGTCAGACGACGACCTGCTTGGGCATGATGGTCGGCTTGAATCCGTACCTCGGTCCGGCAGCGGCGCCCGCGCCCTTGGCGGCCGATGCCATGCCAGGCATTCCGGCCATGGTCGCCGGTACGGCGCCTTCCCCGGGAACGGTCCAGCCGCTGCCCGCCAACGCTGTTCCGGCTCCGGACACGGCCGGCGCCGCGCTGGCCCAGCTGGCCGGCACCGACAGGCTGCCAACCAGGGATGCCTCGCCGATGCTGGCGGCCGCCCCCGCTGATCCGACCTCGCTGGCCAGGCCAGCCGCTGCGGCTTCTGGGGCTGCTGCCACTGCCGCCGCGGCGGCGGCAATGTTGGCGTCGATGGTGTGCCCGGCGAAAATCCCGTTCGGGATGGCGGCAAACATGAACCACGCCCCTGTGACACCGACCTGCTGGATCCCGTTGAAGATCAGCGGCGACCCGATGAAGCCGTCCAGCGAGGTCAGCAGGGTCTGGACCGGGACCGGCAACGCATTGAACAGGCCGGTGCCGATCGACGAAGTGCCGAGGGCGAGGTTGGAAAGCTCGCCCTGCAGGCCGGTGACGATGTCGCTCAACCCGGCGGCGGGTCCGACCGCTTGAGCAGCGGAGACCGCTGCGGCTTGGGCGCCCGCGCCGCCGGGGTTGGTGGTCGGTGTCGCAGGGAGCAGCGGGTCCAAGAGCGCAGCCACCGCCGCGGCGGCCTGATAGGTCGCCATCGCGGTGGCGTCTTGGACCCACATCTCCATGTAATGGGCTTCTGTTGCCATGATCGCCGGGGTGTTGATACCCAGGAAGTTCGTGGCGACGAGTGCGGCCAGCGTGGCCCTGTTGGCGGCGATTACCGGCGGGGGAACCGTCGCGGTAAACGCTGCCTCGTATGAGGCGGCTGACGCACTGGCCTGAAGGCCCGCTTGTTCGGCTGCCGCCGCCGTAGAAGTCAGCCAGGAGATGTAAGGCTGGGCTGCCGCCGCCGCTGCCGCCGACCCCGCCCCGGTCCACTGCTCGGTGGTCAACGACGTGAGGATGGACTCGTACTGCGTTGCCGTGGTGCTCAGCTCGGCGGCCAAGTTGTTCCACGCGGTCGCGGCGGCCATGAGCGGTCCGGCGCCTGCGCCGGTGTACATCAGCCCGGAGTTGATTTCTGGGGGGAATGCTGCGAAAGACATTTTTTATCCGTCCTTTTGGCTTTATTCGGATTGTTTGTTGGTTGCGCGTGGGTGCCGGGCGGCCTAGCCAGCAATCGCCGGCTTCGGCATGACAATGGGCTTCACGCCGTAGCGCGGCGCACCGAAACCGGCGCTGTTGCGCGCGGCCGACGCCATCCCCGGCACGCCGGGGTAGAAGCCGCCTCCGGTCGTGGCGGCAGGTGCTGCACTGGTCCAGCCTGCGCCTGCCAGCGCACTGGGGGCAGTGCTCGACACCAGGGTGGTCCCTGCGGCCCAGCTCGGTGGCACGGACATCGAGCCGACGAGAGTAGACCCGCCGATCGCGGCTGAGATTGGGCCGCCACCGGCGGCGCTGACCGCGCCGGCTGTCGCGGCTGGGGTCGCCGCGGAGGCCGCTGCCGCGGCGTCGGCAAGATCTTCTGGGACGCCATAACCCTCTGGCATCAGGCCACCGCTGGTCAGACCCAGCATGTTCGAGGAGGCCGACGCGAAGTTGCCGATCTCGTAACTTGAAATGTTGGCCGCGTTGCCCGACAGGCTGAACGGCTGGCCACCGAAGCTCGTGACGGGGCCACCTATCAGGGTGTTGATCGTGTCGATGGCGGAGGACACCGGGTCAGTGGGCGCAGCGCTCGACGCGGCAGACAACACAGCAGCAGCTGCGTTGGCCGACTCGGATTGTTCATAGGTGCCGCTGCTCAGCCCCAGGGTTTGCACGAACTGCTCTTGGATCGCCTGGGCTTGGGCCGACACCTCCTGATAGAGAGCGCCGTAGGCCGTGAAGATGCTGGATTGAATGATCGACACCTGATCGGCAGCCGCGGGCGCGATGGCGGTAGTGGGGGCCGCAGCACCTGCGTTCTGCGCCGCCAAGGCGCTGCCGATGGCTGCCAGCTGAGCCGCCGCAGCGGCCAATTCTTGCGGCACTGCTGTCAAGAAAGACATCTATCGCTCCTTGTATGTGGATACCTGCCGGCCCTTACTTCTGGGTCGGCCCGAGTGTTTGCATAACGGCCCCTGTGCGTTGGCGTAACGCTAACCAGCCACGGCCCCACCGTCCTGATTAAAGGGCGCAGGGTGACGGACGTTTACGGCGTCTTAACGCTGATGCGAGCAGTTTTAACAAGCCCCTTGCGGGAGATACGGCCTCGTTATCTGGGCGGGGGCGCCGCCATACCGGACTTATGCGCGGCGCGCGATCCTACTCATAGAATTGCTCCGCCGCACCTCGAGGTTTTGGAGGGGTTTCGGGGGTGCCGGACACCCTGGCTGCGACGTTCGCACGTTAGATTCGCCGCTGGGCCCCCATAGCCCAATTGGCAGAGGCAACGGACTTAAAATCCGTCAAGTGTCGGTTCGAGTCCGACTGGGGGCACAGAAGCTGTAGGCGGATATGCCCTGCTAGAGACGGTTTTTAGCTTTGCTGCGGTATCGCGACTGGCCGCTGTGCCCACAACTTGCCCACACTCTCGTCTAACTTGTTGGCAACTGCAGTGAGGTCATCGTCGAAAAGATCGGCATAGACGTCGGTTGGACCGGTGTCTGTGGCACGGCGCACCCGACCGCAGTGAGAGAATGACCGCGCGGCCGCGATCGGTTGGCAGGAAGTGG
>JAVROZ010000823.1:0-4317 GCA_032162485.1 Mycobacterium sp. | reverse complement strand
AAGCGCCGAAGGACCGTCGGTGACCACTGTGGCCTCAAAACCCTCCTTGCGGAGCAGGAAGGCCAGCGGATCGGCCAGCGACTCCTCGTCTTCCACGATCATCACGCTTGTCATTGGCGCCACTCCTTCTCGTCGCTGCGCTCGGCCTGCTCGTAAACGCGGGTCATCGACTTAGCTCTTCCTCTCGTTGCGACCTGTTGGGCCGACTCTCGCGCCGTTGCGATTGCTCGGGCTGCTCGCTGTTGTCCTGCGGGGTCGATGTGGCTGGGTCGGATGCCGGAATCGACAACGTGAACGTCGACCCGGTACCCGGCTTGCTCCACACGCCGATGCTGCCGCCGTGGTTGGCCGCGACGTGTTTGACGATCGCCAGCCCCAGACCGCTGCCGCCGGTCGCGCGCGATCGAGCTTTGTCGCCACGGAAGAACCGCTCGAAGACGCGCTCCTGATCTTCCAGAGCGATCCCGATGCCCCGATCGGTGACCGCGATCTCGATGTTGTCGCCCCGCCTGCGGCGGCTGATCGATACCGATGAGCCGCGGGGCGAGTAGGCGATTGCGTTGGACACCAGGTTGGCCAGCGCGGTCACCAGCAATGTCTGGTCCCCAAGGACCTGCAGTCCACCCGGCGCGTCGATACGAACGTCGATCTCGGCGTTGTCGGCGGCGACCTTGTGACGCGAAATCGCTTCGGACACAACGGTATCGATGTCAACTTCGGTCACATTGGACAGACGCTCGGCGCCCTGCAGGCGGGAGAGCTCGATCAGTTCGGCGACCATGTCGCCCAATCGGTTGGCTTCGATCAGCACCTTCTCGGCGAACCGACGGACCGTCTCGGCGTCATCCGCGGAAGCCAATAGCGCCTCGGCGAGCAGGCCCATCGCGCCGACCGGAGTCTTGAGCTCGTGGCTGACGTTGGCCACGAAATCACGTCTGGTCGCTTCCATCCGGGCGTAGTCGGACTGGTCATGGACGAATACGACGGCGAACCGGCGGTCTTCTTCGCTCAGCAACCGGGCATACCCATGCACCGACAATCCGGATCTGCCGCTTCCCCGCTTGGCCGGCGAGAGGTCGAACTCCACATCGTCACCGCCCAGCGCCTGCCGCGCGGCTGCCCATGCGTCCTCGTCAAGCTGCCGGTCGCGTACCAGACCGAGTTGCTTGGCCCGCTCGTTGAGATATACGACGTCGCGGTGGGAATCCACCACCGCCGCGCCCAGCGGCATCAGCGCGACGATGCGCTGCAGCATCTGCGCGACGGTGATACCGGTCCACTCCGTGGTCGCTCGGTGGCGGCGTTGCCCGACTCGAGGCGACAGCCGGACTCCGGCCGCAACACCTACGGCCAGCGCCAGCGCGGACAGAACCCCGGCCAGCAACAGTGCCGAGTACACAGTCACATGCAAAATCCTACAAATTGGGTGAACGCCACCCTAGCGGAGCGCGGCCAAAACCGGACAAGTCACATACTTCGACGCATGTGTTCGGCTGCAGTTCACGCAATGTTTTCCCAACGGCTCTTTGCGCGCAGGGTTGGGCCCGGTAAGTGCAGCAATCAGGCCTTCGCTGCACCCTGGCCGGCCACCGCGGCGGCTCCGGCAGCGGCCGCGTCCGGGTCCAGATAGGTCCCACCGGGCACGACGGGCCGCAGCTGGGCATCCAGGTCGTAGCGCAGCGGAATGCCCGTCGGGATGTTGAGTCCCACGACGTCGTCGTCGGACATCTCATCGAGGTACTTGACCAAAGCTCGCAGGGAGTTACCGTGCGCGGCGATCAGGACCGTTTTCCCGATGCGCAGATCGGGAACGATGACGTCGGTGTAGTACGGCAGGAAGCGGGCGACCACGTCAGCCAGGCATTCGGTCAGTGGACCACCGTCGATGTTGGCATAGCGCGGGTCGGCGTCCTGGCTGAATTCGCTGCCTTTTTCGATCGGGGGCGGCGGCGTGTCGTAGCTGCGTCGCCACGCCATGAATTGCTCCTCGCCGTAGCGCTCCTTCGTTTCGGCCTTGTCCAGACCCTGAAGCGCCCCGTAATGGCGTTCGTTGAGCCGCCAGCTGCGATGCACGGGGATCCACAGCCGGTCGGCGGCGTCGAGGGCAAGATGCGCGGTGGAGATCGCCCGGCGCAGCAACGAGGTGTAGAGCACGTCCGGCAGCAGGTCTTCTTCGGCCAGCAGTTCGCCACCGCGCACCGCCTCGCCGCGGCCTTTATCGGTCAGGCCGACATCGACCCAGCCGGTGAACAGATTCCGGGCATTCCATTCGCTCTCGCCGTGGCGGAGCAGCACCAGCGTGCCAGTGTCACCCATGGGGCAAGTCTCTCACGCGGTCTCGTCGCCTTCGTCGTCTGCATCGTCGTCTTGGTCGATCAAGTGCGCGAACGCCTGCAGGTTCTTCAGCGACTCACCGCGGGACACCCGCCACTCCCACTCTTTCTGGATTGAGGTTCGAAAACCCAACTCCAGCAACGTATTAAAGTCCGAGTCGACAGCCTCCAGCACTTGCCCGAGCACTCGATCGATCTCGTCGGCGTCGACCGATGCCAATGACATCCGGCCGACCAGGTAGATGTCGCCGACGTTGTCGATCGTGTAGGCGACGCCGTAGAGGCGGCGGTTGCGCTTGAGCAGGAACCGGTAGACGCCTTCGTGGTTCTCGTCGGGCTTGCGGCACACGAACGCCTCGACGCGCACCGAATGCTCACCGATGCTCAAGATCGTGTTGGTCTTGAGTCTGCGCTCGCCGGGCAACTCCACGATCAGTCCCGGCAGTCCGCCACGAGCGCCGGCGTGTTTCGAATACGTCAGCTCGCTGGCCTGCAGCGCATTCTCGATCAGCCGCTCCACGTTCGAGCTCACGCGCCCACCCCGCGGCGCGCCGTCCAGCGCCGTGGCTTGCGCTTGGCAACAAGGTCGCGCACCCGGCGCTGACGATCGGTGCTGAAATCGCCGATGGCACGCCGATAACTGGCCAACAACGCGTCGGTGGTGCTCTCCCACGAGAAGGTGGCAGCGTGCTTGGCCGCCGCCCGGCTCATCGCCCATCCCTGCGGGGCGGCACGGATTCGCAGCAGGTGGTCAATCGCGTCGGCCCAGGCCCCGACCTCGTGGCCGGACACCAACGTCCCGGTGATCCCGTCGCGAACCGCCACCGGCAGACCGCCGACCGCGGCCGCCACCACCGGCGTGCCGCAGGCCTGCGCCTCCACCGCGACCAGACCGAACGACTCCGAATAGCTGGGCACCGCAATCAGATCAGCGGCGTGAAACAAGGTGGCCAGGTCCGTGCGGGACTGCGGAGGCAGGAACGTCACGCGCGAAGCGATGCCGAGTTCTTCAGCAAGGCGCGCCAGTCCGTTGGGGGCGGCCAGACCACTGCCCGACGGGCCGCCGGCCACGATGATGCGCACCCCGGGCAGTCGGGCCGCGGCACGCAGCACGATGTCGGGTGCTTTCAGCGGCTGAATTCGTCCGACGAAGGCCACCACAGGCTCGTCTTGATCGAGCCCGAGCGCGGCTCTGGCGGCCCGACGATCGCCCGGTCGAAACACGTCCAGGTCGACTCCAGGGTGCACCACATCGATCCGCGTCGGATCGGCGTGGTGTAACGAAACTAGCTGTCGCGCTTCATCATCGGTGTTGACGATGAGCCGGTCCGCCTCGTCGACGACCTGCTGTTCGCCGACCGTGCGCAGCGGCGGCTCGGCGAAGTCGCCCTCGGCCAGCGCCGCATTCTTCACCGCGGCCAGCGTGTGCGCGGTATGCACCAGCGGCACCGCCCAACGATCGCGGGCCAGCCAGCCGATCTGTCCGGACAACCAGTAGTGCGAGTGCACGATGTCGTAGTAACCCGGTTCGTGCGCGGCTTCGGCGCGCAGCACCCCGGCGGCGAAGGCGCAAAGCTGGGTGGGCAGGTCGTATTTGTCCAGGCCCTCGAACGGCCCCGCCACTACGTTGCGTACCAGCACGCCGGGCTCAACCCGCACGATCGGCGGGTCCGCGGACGCCGTGGCCCTGGTGAAAATCTCGACTTCAATGCCCCGCCGAGCGAGATGCAGCGCGCTTTGCAGCACATAGACGTTCATCCCGCCGGCATCACCGGTGCCGGGTTGAGCGAGCGGCGAGGTGTGTACCGCCAATAGGGCGACCCGGCGGGGGTCGTCGCCAAAATAACGCACACTGTCATCTTTACAGGAGTCACCTGGCGCCAACCCGCGCGCACGGGTTGCGCAGATCGAGCCTCCTACTTGACGAGCGCTTCGGGCTCGGTCCCGGCCAGCCGGGCACTCAACGCCCCGGACCGGCGCATCG
>JAVROZ010000822.1:0-3061 GCA_032162485.1 Mycobacterium sp. | reverse complement strand
ATCGGGTCCAGCACCTCAGCGCGACCAACCGCTGGTGCGCGGTCGTCGGTGACTATTCGCTTGTCCCGACTGCAGTTGCGCTGCTGTTGGGTCGACCACGGGTTGGCGCTGCGATTTTTGGCTTAGGGACGGCGATCCTTTTCGCAGGACATGCCGCTGACGGCACTCTGATTCAGTCCATGCGTGACTTTGCCCGTCATCCGATCTGGGGCACGCGGGCAGATTTCGCTCTCGCAAACGCGACGATCATGCGGAAATCCGTCGGTTCTTAGACGCTCCGAATCGTCGACATGTAGTCGCGATGCTGACCACCGCCAGCCGACCCAGAAGGTCCCATCAGAGCCCTCTTGCTTGTGTATAAACGACGAATAAACGTCAGGTGATCGGAAGAACCAAAGCGAAAATAGCCTCTGAAGTGGCCAGGGGCGGGATCGAACCGCCGACCTTCCGCTTTTCAGGCGGACGCTCGTACCGACTGAGCTACCTGGCCGGAAGCCGGCAGGCAGCGTGTGCCTCGCCGTGCTGGCGACCCTGACGGGACTCGAACCCGCGACCTCCGCCGTGACAGGGCGGCGCGCTAACCAACTGCGCCACAGGGCCTTGCTGTACTGCTGCTCCACGGTATCCCGCGTCGCAAGTACCCCCTACGGGATTCGAACCCGCGCTACCGCCTTGAAAGGGCGGCGTCCTAGGCCGCTAGACGAAGGGGGCCAGAACCGAATCTCTCCGGGGCACTCGCAACAGTGACTACCGTTGGGAGCCAAGTCAGCTTAGGTCACCCCGGCCCTAATCCTCAAACGAGGCCCGGACCGGCACACAGTATCCTGATTCTCTTCCGCCCCTATAGCTCAGTTGGTAGAGCTACGGACTTTTAATCCGCAGGTCGTAGGTTCGAGTCCTACTGGGGGCACCAACCGGGCGTCGCGCGAACTGAAAGGCCGCGTGCGACGCAATGTTGGGCGGTCCGTTTGAATGCCACCCGCTTAGTTATGCTCGCGGCTATGCTTCCCGACGTGAATCCCGCTGAGGTCCAACCCAACGCCCCCGTAGCCCTGGTGACTTTGGAAATCCGTCACCCAGCGACAGACTCCCTCACCGAAACGTCAGCCCGGGAACTAAAGCAACAGCTGGTCAGTGAGCTGCCGATTGAACGCCAAGCCCAGGACGTCCAATGGGGCATGGCCGCCCCGGGCCAGGCCCCACAACCGGTCGCGGACCGCTTCGTGCGCTACTCCAACCGGGAGAACACCACGGCCGCGTCCTTGAAGAACCAGGCGATCGTCGTCGAGACCACGGCCTACACCAACTTCGACACCTTCCTAGACATCGCGATGCGGGTGGTGGACGCGCGTTCCCGGGTCTCCAGTCTGGTGGGTATCGAGCGCATTGGCCTGCGATACGTTCTGGAGATCCGCGTTCCCGCGGGCGTCGACGGTCGTATCGAATGGGCCAATTGGATCGACGAGAGCCTGCTGGGACCGCAGCGCCTTACTCCCGGCGGCCTGCTCCTGACGGAATGGCAGGGTGCCGCGGTCTACCGCGAGGCACAACCGGGCAAGTCACTCATCGTGCGTTACGGCCCGGGTGTCGGCCAGGCGCTCGATGCCCAATACCACCTGCGCAGGGTGACGCCCGTTCAGGCCGGACAGTTCTTCCTGATGGACATCGACAGCTTCTGGACTCCGCCCACCGGCGCGATCCCGGAATACAACCGCGAAGCGCTCGTCTCGACCTACCGGGAGTTGTACGCCCCGGCGCAGACGGTGTTCCAGGACATGCTCACCACGCGTCTGAAGGACGAGCTTCTTCGCACCCAGTAAGGGGCACGCTGTTCGGCCTTTAAGGCTGCAAAATCGCGCTGGCGTAGGTCACGTCGGCAAATGCAGCCGCCAGTTCGTCGTTGGGGTACACGAAGCCGTTCGCTTCGTGTAGCTCCGCGACAGACAGTGGTGACGTTTGCCAGCCGGCCCGGGTCAAATAGTCGAGGATGTGGCTGCGCTCGGAGTGGTAGACGAGGTCGTTGAAGTCGACCTCGAAACCGAGTTCGCGCATCCGGTCGTGATGTGCGCGCCACCGCTGATCCTGGAAGATCTTGGTGTCGGGAACGAATTCGAAGGCCAGCCGGCTGCCGGCTGCGCTCAACGCGGTGATGTTGTCGAAGAGTGCATCCTGCGCTTCGTCCGGAAGATAGACGAGCAACCCTTCCGCACTCCACGCCGACGGCGTTTGGGTGTCGAAGCCGGCCTCTTTCAGCGCCGAGGCCCAGTCGTCGCGCAGGTCGATGGCCACGGTCCGGCGCTCGGCGGTCGGCTCGGCACCCAGATCGCTCAACGTCAGAGTCTTGAACTCGATCACCTCCGGCATGTCGACCTCGTACACGACGGTGCCCGACGGCCAGGGCAAACGGTAGGCGCGCGCATCCAGACCGGACGCCAGGATCACCGCCTGGCCGATGCCGCTCTGGGTGGCCTCGAGGAAGAAGTCGTCGTAAAACCTGGTGCGGCAAGCCATCCCCTGGGCCATCCGCTCCGGATCGAAGTCGGAGTCCTCCTCGACCGGAATCTCTCCGTTCACCAGCCGGGTGTAGACGTCGATACCAACTGCGCGCACCAATGGCGCCGCGAAAGGATCATCAATCAACGCATATTCGGGGTCCGAGGCCAGCGCCCGACTGGCGGCGACCATGGTCGCCGTCGCACCGACGCTCGTCGCAAGGTCCCAACGATCCCGATCGGTACGCGCCATGCCGCTCCCCACAAAGGTCGATAAAAAAATATAGACAATCTAGTTAATATCACAGCGGCTGCCGAAGCCTGCGCGACTACCCTGCACAAGGTGACCGACTTCGCCCAGCGGACCATCGATCTCGCCCGCCGGAACGTCGCCGAAGGAGGGCGCCCCTTCGCGACGGTGATCGTCAGGGACGGCGAAGTTCTGGCTGAAAGCGCCAATCAGGTAGCGCAGACCAATGATCCGACCGCACACGCCGAGATCCTCGCGATCCGCGCGGCGTGCATAAAGCTGGGCACCGAGCACCTGATCGGCACCGCCATCTATGTGC
>JAVROZ010000821.1:0-7887 GCA_032162485.1 Mycobacterium sp. | reverse complement strand
ACAAACCCCGGATCGTGGTATCGCGCACCCGCCCGCCCGCGATCGCGCTGTCGGTCCGGGAGGCGCTGGATGGCATTCTGGTCGAAATGGGTTCCGCCGGAGCCAAAGTGGCGTCGATTGTGCAGGGCCGTTCCGATATCTACGTCCATGCCGGAGGTCAGTTCGAATGGGACTCGGCGGCTCCGGTCGCGGTCGCCAGAGCGGCCGGTCTGCACACCTCCCGCATTGACGGATCGGTGTTGGCCTACAACCAGCCCGATCCCAAGCTGCCCGACCTCGTGGTGTGCCGTCCCGAGTTCGCCGAAGCCGTGCTGGCGGTCACCCGGCAGTCTTGACTGGTGCGCTGAGTCGCGGCTCTCCCACAATGCGGCTGGGCTGGACAGTGCATCTTTTGCCCGGCTCTGAGCGACACCGCGCGACGAGTTGGCCGACGTTGTCGCTCAAAGGCGGGCAAAAGGCCACATGGCTCCGGAGTGGAACGGGTGCGCTCCGCGACTGGGTCCACTTGGTGATCGAGGGGTTTGAACAATCGCTGAGCTAACCCAGACTTGGGATCGGTAGCGAACTCCACGGGGTCAACTTCCCCCACCAGAGCCGCTGCACCATGCAGTGGTCGAAGAGATGAGGAACCGATGAAGCTCGTCCTGACCGCGATGTGCGTTCTAGCTGCTGCGGCCGCGCCAATGCTCACCCCTGCCGCCGCGCATGCGCAACCCGCGCCCGGGCAGTTTCTGACGCCGTCGGGAAACGTCGGCTGCCAGCTCGGTACGGACTCGGTCGGCGCCGCGTATGCATGGTGCAAGGTTGACGACCACCCGTGGGCAGCTCCGGACAGCGGATACTGTCCGGCCGCGAACGTCCCCGGGGCTATCGGCGAGGCGCACGGCAATGACCTACAGCTCAGCGCCGGTAACTCACCATGCCTCGGCTTCGTGATGAGTCAGCTCTTCTTCACCGGCGAGTACGCCCCTTCGACACTCGGTTATGGCCAGCAGCGGTCGGTCGGCACCATCAGCTGTGTCGTGGAGCAGTCGGGTGTTACGTGCACGGACAGCTCGACAGGGCACTTCTTCGTCGCGTCGCGTGATGCGTATCAGCTGGGTTGATCACCGAAAGCGAATGACCCGCAATGCATCGCCGAGCGTCCAGATGGCCACGCCGAGCAGGACAACGTCTTTGAGCAGGAACTGGCCTGGTTGTGCTGTCAAGACGGGTATGCCCCCGGCGTGGTTGGCTATCAGTCCGGGGGTGGTGAACAGGAAGCTCACTGTTCCCAAGAACAGCACGATGGCCAGCGCGCTGCCGACCACCGACGCCTTAGGCCACCGGGGTGCGACCGCAATAAGCGCAGCCGCAACGATTTCCACGGTTCCCAACGCTCGTGCGACGGTCGTCACGCTGGCGTAGTCGTAAATCCAGCTCATCAACGGGCTGTTTTCGATCAGGACCCGGGACTCCATCTTCACGTACTTGCCGAACCCGATCCATGCCAGCACGAGCACGAGTCCGTAGCGGCTCACGAGTTGGCCAAGGCTGGTCAGGCGCTCGGCGCCGATTATCAAAGACACAGTTGTGTGTTACGGAACAGGCCGCGCATCGGTTCATTTCAAGCTATCCCGACGTCGCGCACCGCACGGCCCATCCGCGATACGGCCTCGGTCAGAATTGCTTGGGAGGTCGCGAAGTTCACCCGCACATGTCCCGCACCGCCGGTGCCGAACACATGACCCGAGCTGAGCGCCACACGCGCGTGGTCGCGAAACCAGCGCGCCGGACCGGACAGATCGGCCACCACCTTGAGGCCCTCGCTGGGTTCCTCCTCGAAACCGAGTTCGCGACAATCCAACCACGCCAGATAAGTACCTTGCGGTTCCAGTAATCGCGCCCCGGGGAGATGTTCAGCGACCAGATCGCCAAGCAGCGTCCGGTTTTCGTCCAAACCCCGCAGCAGCGCATCGAGCCAGTCGCCGCCGGTGCTGAAGGCCGCGGTGTGCGCAATGAGGCCGAGATGGCTGGCCCCGTGGCCCACCTCTTCGGGCATCCGGCGTAGCTCAGCGGCCGCTTCCGGGCCGGCGATGGCCAGAGCCGCCTTGAGTCCGGCGAGATTCCACGCCTTGGATGCCGACATCAACGCCAGTGCATTCTCGGCCCCCGGGACGCTCAGATACGGAATGAATCGCGCTCCAGGTAGGACCAGTGGCGCGTGGATCTCGTCGGACACCACGCGGATATCGAACCGGCGGGCCAGTCCGGCAACCGCGCGCAATTCCTCGGCGGTGTGCACCGCGCCCGTCGGGTTATGCGGATTGCACAACAGGTAGGCGACCTTGCCGCCCGCTCCGGCCGACTTGCGGGCCCGCGCGAACACATCCTCCAACCCGCCCAGGTCAATTCGGCCGTCCTCACTCAGCGGTGCCTCGACCACCGCTCGGCCGTCGTGCGACACAAATGCGTAAAACGGTGCATACACAGGGGAATTGACGACGACGGCGTCACCGCGGTCGGTGACCAGACGCAACATCTCGACGATGCCGAGCATGACGTCGGGAACGACGCGGGTACGACCGACCGACATGTCGTGCCATTGCCAACGGTGTGCGGCGAAGCGGTTGACCGCCTTGGCATATCCCTTTCCGTGCGGATAACCGGTGTCGCCGGCATCGACAGCCCGGTGAATGGCGTCGGCCACCGTCGGTGCTAGAGCGACGTCCATCTCCGCGACCCACAACGGCAGGACATCGGAGGGGTGCGCACGCCACTTCATGCTGGTGCGGTGGCGCAGCTGCTCGAGGGTCAGCTCCTCGAGTGGATTAGCGATCACTCGCGGGATTCTATAAGCGCCTTTCGTCGCTCGCGGGAGGCGGGAGGCGTAACAGAGGCGACCCTGGGAACAAATCTTAGGTTAAGCTGCACGGGGTGTTTACCCTCAGGTTTGATATGCGCGCGCCCGGTTCGGCAGGGCCGGCCGCCGACCTGTACGCCGCCGCACTTGACATATGCGCCTGGGCGGAGACGAGGGGGGCGGTGCTCGCCATTTTGTCCGAGCACCATGGGGCTGACGACGGGCACTTGCCCGTGCCACTGATGTTAGCCTCTGCGATCGCGGCACGTACCCGAAAATTGGCGATCCTCGTTGCCGCGGTGCCGATTCCGCTGTGGGATCCGGTGCGGCTTGCCGAAGAGATTAGCGTCCTGGACCTGATCAGCAAGGGTCGGGTGTCCTACGCGTTGGGCGTGGGGCATCGCGCCCAGGAGTATGACCATTTCGGTATCGACATGGCCACGCGTGGGCGGGCGGCCGACGAAATCGTCGCCGTGTTGGGTCGTTTGGTGCGCGGGGAGTCCGTCGAATACCGCGGCCGTCGGGTTCGCGTGACGCCGCGCTGCGGATCAGCCGATGGACCGTTCATGCTGATCGCCGGGGGCAGCAGAGCCGCCGCCCGGCGTGCCGGCGTCCACGGACTCGGATTCATTTCACAGTCCGACTCGCCGGGCCTCAAGGACTACTACGATTCCCAATGCCGCGCCCACGGACATGAGCCGGGAGCTTTTCAGGGTCCTGTCTCCGGCACTCCCACAACGGTTTTCGTCGCCGATGACGTGGAGAATGCATGGGACGAGTTGGGTCCGCATCTGCTGCATGATGCGGTGATGGCAGCGTCCTACCGGCCGCACGACGACACGGTAGCCAGCATCTCCCGCGCCGACAGCGTGTCCGCGCTTCGGGAGGAAGGCGGCCCGTACCGCATTCTGACTTCACAGGAAGCCGCCGAGTACGTGCGCGGCGGGCGCCCGCTTCCGTTGCATCCGCTCTGCGGTGGCGTGCCGCCAGGGGTGGCGTGGCCCTACCTGAAGGCTGCGGCGGCAGTTGCTCACGACTAAGGAGACAGCTATGCGCATCGTCGTGTGGTCCACCGGGGGAGTCGGATCCATCGCGATCGATGCCGTTCGGCGTCGACCCGATTTGGAACTCGTTGGCGTCTGGGTACATTCACCGGACAAGGTGGGTAAGGACGCCGGCGAACTGGCGAATGGACAACCGATCGGCCTTGCCGCCACCAACGACGCCGATGCGCTCATCGCGCTCAAACCCGACTGCGTGGTGTATGCCGCCAGCGGTCCTGACCGCGACGGCGCCGCGGTACCCGACTATCTGCGATTCCTGTCAGCCGGGATCAATGTCGTGTCAACGTCGTCGACGAGTCTGGTGTATCCGCCTTCGTATTTCGCGCCGGACTGGCGGGAGCGGCTCGAGTCGGCCGCGCAGTCCGGCGGGGCGTCGTTCTATGTGTCGGGCGTCTTTCCTGGCTTCGCCTCAGACGAGTTGGCGCTGCTCATGACGACGCAGTCCAAGCGCATCCGCAGCATCACCGTCAGCGAGGTGGCGCTAAACGACCACTACCCGGTGGCCGATGTGATGATGGACGGCATGGGTTTTGGTCGCCCGCTGGATTTCGAACCCCTGCTCAAGACTCCCGGATTCATCGAGATGGCTTGGAAGGCGCCGCTGTATCTGATTGCCGGCGGGCTGGGGGTCGGGGTGGAGCAGGTGCGCGGCACGTTAGACCGTGAGCTGACCGACCGGAACATCGAGGTGGCGTTCGGCACGATCCCAGCTGGCACCTGCGGCGCCGTGCGCACGCGAGCCGCAGCGCTGGTGAACGGCCGCGAGGCCATCGTGATCGAGCATGTCATCCGGATGGCGCGCGATGTCGCACCCGGCTGGCCTACGTCAGGGTCCGACGCGACTTACCGGGTCGACATCGACGGCGATCCCGACATCCACTGCGAGCTCACACTCGGCGCGGCCGAGGGCCACGGCGCCGGACGCGCGGCGATGGCTGCCACCGCCATGCGGGTGGTCAATGCGATCCCGTACGTCGTCGACGCGGAACCCGGGCTGCTGAGCTCATTGGACGTGCCACCGACCCTGCCGCGGCACGTATTCGTCTAAGCGCGACTAAGCAAGGCGCTTAAGCTAGTTGGACCCGACCGGTGATGAGGTCCATGATCGCCTTGCCGGGGGCGTAGGAGCCGGTGATCGACGACATGGCATGCCCCTGGTCGACGTTGAGCGTGATGCCGTTGATGGACGCCGAGGCGGCGCTGTTGAGCATGATCATTGCCTTGCCGATGTCCTCGGGCGTCAATGTCGAGCTGCCGGTGTCATCGCGGTAGTCCTGGGCGAAGGTCAGCCACAGATCGGCGTTCGCACGGGCCAGCGGAGTGTCGGTCGGACCGGGGCAGACCGCGTTGATCCGGACGCCCTTCTTCTTCAAGAAGTGGTAGCCCTGCCACGCGACATAGCCGTTGATTGCCTTCTTGCTGAATCCGTAGTGGATGATGCCCGAGGGCTCGCGTTCCTGGCACCAATCGTAGGCAGACTTGTAGTCGGGGGTGGCCAGGAAGTCCTGCACCAGCTCCAGGTCATTCTCCCAGCCCATGCCGGCCACCGAGGAGATGAAACAGATCGCCGAACCCTGGTTGATCAGGTCGTTGGCGAACAGCCGCTCGATGAGGTGCCGATGGCCGATGAAGTTGACCTGCATCAGCTTCGGCCCGTCGGCGACACCGGCGGCGGAGAACAGCGAGTCGATCGGTCCGTCGAGTTCGTCGACCGCACGGTCAATCGAATCCTGGTCGCTGAGGTCCAGCGAGATGACTTTGTCTGTGTCGTAGTCGACCGCGGCGAAATCCATCACCGTGACGTGTGCACCGAGAGACTTCGCGATCTGTGCCGCGGCTGCGCCCATTCCGGTCGCGCCACCGACCACCAAAACGCGCTTTCCCTCATAACCTAGTAAGTCTGACGCCGTCGTCATCTTTCCCCTTTTCGCTGGTGATTCGTGCACCGACGTTACAGTATCCGGACCAGATGTAAGTTTCAAACATTTGGTGGATGTAGTGCCGGACCCGGTTGTTGACCGCCATCGCGGGTCCCACGTAGCGTACGTGAGACAAATATTAGGTCGGCTAGGAGTCGCCGTGTTCACCCTGCGCTTCGACATGCGTGCCCCGGCATTCGGGGCCGATCCGACGGCGTTATATGCCGCGGCGCCCGAGATGTGCTCGTGGGGAGAGAATCACGGCTGCCTGGCCGCGGTCCTGTGTGAACACCATGGATCCGAGGACGGCTACCTGCCCTCACCACTGCTGCTGGCTTCGGCGGTGGCGGCGCGCACCGAGCGCCTCGCGCTGAGCCTGATCCTGATTCTTCCGTTCTACGACCCGGTGCGCCTGGCCGAGGACATCGCGGTCCTCGACATCCTCAGCGGCGGGCGGGCGTCCTACATCATGGCGCTGGGATACCGGCCGGAGGAGTACGAGATCTTCGGGCTGGAGTTGGGTGACCGCGGCCGGCTTGCCGACGAGAAGCTCGGGATGCTGCGCCGGCTGCTGGCCGGTGAGACGGTCGTCGAAGGTGAGCGCCGGATCTTCGTGACACCGCGACCGCTGACCAACGGTGGGCCGGCGATGATGTGGGGCGGCGGCAGCCTGGCGGCGGCCCGGCGTGCCGGAAAGTACGGGCTGGGGATGCTGGCTAATGCCAATATCCCCGGGATGCGGGAGGCCTATGAGGCCGCCTGTCGCAAACACGGGCATGAGCCGGGGCCGGCGTTCTTTCCCGACCGTGACAAGCCCTCGGTCACCTTCGTCGCCGATGACGTGGACCAAGCGTGGTCGGAGCTTGGTGAGCACCTCCTGCACGACGTCCGAACCTATGCCGCGTGGAACCCCGGCAACGAGACGTCGGCGGGCTTCTCGCACGTGAGCACGGTTGACGAGCTGCGCGAGACCGGGAAGTCGCACGTGATTATCACTGTGCAGGAAGCGATTTCGTGGGTGCGAGCCGGAAAGATGCTGACCCTGTCACCGTTGTGCGGGGGCGTGCCGCCCGAAGTGGCATGGCCATATCTGAAGCGGGTGGGAGAGGTAGTGCTACCCGAGGCGGCCCGCCCAGTTTCCGCGGAGACCGCATGACTGGTGCCAGTACCACCGAGGTCTACTACGACCCCTTCGATTTCGACATCGACGACGATCCGTATCCCGTCTGGAAGCGGATGCGCGACGAAATGCCGTTGTACCACAACGAGAAGTACAACTTCTACGCCCTGAGTCGGTACGAGGACGTCGCACCGGAGCTGACGAATTGGGAGACGTACCGGTCGAGCCGTGGCACCACCATCGACATCATCATGAGCGGTGTTCAGCTTCCGCCGGGCGTGATTCTGTTCGAGGATCCACCGCTGCATGATCTGCATCGACGTTTGCTGTCAAGGGTTTTCACGCCGCGGCGGATGGAAGCGATCGAGCCGCTGACCCGTGATTTCTGTGTGCGTGCACTCGACCCGCTGGTCGGTTCGGGCCGGTTCGACTTCATCGAGAATCTTGGCGCGTTGGTCCCGATGCGCACCATCGGTTATCTGCTGGGTATCCCCGAAGACAACCAGGCGGCCATCCGCGATCGCGGTGGCCGCGCGATCAACCTCAGTGAAGGGGCGTTCAAGGCGGTCGACCAGGACCTGTTCGTGAACAGCCTCGAGGTGTTCGCTGAATACATTGATTGGCGCAGGGAGCATCCCTCCGACGATCTGATGACCCAGCTGCTCAACGCCGAGATCGAAGACAACGGCGTCACCCGGCGCCTGGAGCGGACCGAGGTGCTGATGTACATCAGCACGATCGCCGGTGCGGGCAATGAGACGACGACCCGGCTGATCGGATTCATCGGCCAACTACTCGCCGAGCATCCCGATCAGCGTCGAGAGATCGTCGCCAACCCATCGCTGATCCCGATGGCGATCGAGGAGGTTTTGCGATACCAGGCGCCCTCGCCGGTGCAGGCACGTCACGTCGCGCGCGACGTCGAATGCCACGGCATGCTTG
>JAVROZ010000820.1:0-3683 GCA_032162485.1 Mycobacterium sp. | reverse complement strand
CAGGAAGATCGCGGTGCGCAACTTGCGGATATCCTGCTTTCGCGTCTCGCCGACCGACACGCGGCACCGGCGTAACGTATTGCCAAGTCCGATAGGGTGTTTGGCCGCGACCAACGCCTCAGAGGTTTACCACGACTAGGACCGTCGAGGGATCCCGTGGGTCGACGCGGACCGGAACCTCGGCGCCGACCGTGATATGCGGGGCCGTCGACAATTGCAGTGCAACACGTCGGGTGGCGCGGTATGAATCGCAATCGGGCAACTGCACGTCCAGCTCCAACTCATGCCAAGTCCCCAGCACGGTGGTTGCGACACTTTCCCGGATGCCGACGATGGTGGCGACGCCCACCAGGCCCTCGCGTAGCAACCGCTCCCGATCGGCGTTGAGCGCGTTGAGTTCGGCAAAGGTGTCGAGTGCCTGCTGCTGGTCGACACGTGTGACCCGCTGGCCCGCACTGGCTTTCCGCACTCGTTCCAACCAGCCCACCGGGCCAGCGTACGTGAGCGCAGGTGGCCTCGCGGCCGCACCGAGTAGCGTTGGCGCATGTTTCGCATGACCATTCAGGACGTTTTTGTGATCCGCGGCCGCGGTGCGGTGGCCACCGGTCGGGTTGAATACGGGGAGCTGAGCGTCGGTGATCAGGTGCGGATCAATGATGGGCCCGCGGTGCGGGTCGACGCTATCGAGTCGTTCCGCAAGAAGGTGACCACCGCCAGTACCGGCGAAAATGTCGGCATCTTGCTGTCGAAACTCGCGAAAGACGATCTCCGCGCGGGGGACGTGGTGACGTCGACCGGCGCCTTTCTGGTATAGCCGAAACCTCGACAGCTCAACGCTATTGAGAAGACCTGTCCGGCTGGGCCGTCGGCGGGCAAACAACCGATTTACCACGATGATTCCCCCGCCAAGGCCGCAACCTCTAAAGTCGTCGCATGGCGACCGCCCGTTCCGCCGCCGGCCAGGGCCAGGACAACGACTCTGACATAGCACCTGTCCGGGTCCCCCAGTTGCATCGCGCTCTGTCCAATCGCCAAATTCAGTTGATCGCGATTGGCGGTGCCATAGGCACCGGCCTGTTCATGGGGTCCGGGCGAACCATTACCCAAGCGGGACCGGCGGTCGTCGTGGTGTATGCGGTCATCGGCTTCTTTGTCTTCTTCGTGCTGCGCGCAATGGGCGAACTGTTGCTGTCGAATCTGAACTACAAGTCATTCGTCGACTTCGCCGCAGATCTGTTGGGACCCGCGGCGGGATTCTTCATCGGTTGGTCCTACTGGTTCGCCTGGATTGTCACCGGTATCGGAGAAGTGGTGGCAATCGTTGGCTACACCCGGTTCTGGTGGCCCGAAGTCCCGGTCTGGGTACCGGCCTTGGTGACCGTCGGACTGGTCCTGGCGATCAACTTGTTCAGCGTCCGCAACTTCGGGGAGATCGAGTTCTGGTTCGCGCTAATCAAGATCGCCGCCATTGTGGGCCTGATCGTGTTGGGCGCGGTGCTGGTACTCACCGGCTTCGTGTCCCCCCACGGTGACCGCGCGACGATCGAAAACCTCTGGAAGGACGGCGGATTCTTCGCGAAGGGATTCATGGGCGTGGTCGGCGGCTTCCAGATCGCGTTCTTCGCCTTCGTCGGCGTGGAACTCGTCGGCACCGCCGCGGCCGAGACCGCGAATCCGCGCCAAACCCTCCCCCGCGCAATCAATGCCGTTCCGATGCGCGTCGCGATCTTCTACATCGGCGCGCTGCTTGCGATACTGGCCGTCGTGCCGTGGCGGCATTTCGCCAGTGGCGAGTCCCCGTTCGTGACCATGTTCGCTCTGGCCGGGCTTGGCGCCGCAGCGTCGATCGTGAACTTTGTCGTGATCACCTCGGCGGCGTCCTCGGCCAATTCCGGGGTGTTTTCCACCGGACGGATGCTGTTCGGCCTGGCCGACGAGGGCAGCGCCCCGTCGCTGTTCGGCCGGCTCAACCGTGGCGGCGTGCCGGCATCGGCGGTGTTGTTGACCGCTCCGCTGCTGTTGATCTCGGTTCCGCTGCTCTACCTGGGCGATTCAGTGATTGGCGTGTTCACCGTCATCACGACCATCGCATCACTGCTCTTCATGTTCGTGTGGGCAACGATCGTGGTCAGTTATCTCGTATACCGTCGCCGACATGCCCGCCGGCATTCCGATTCGATCTACAAGATGCCCGGTGGCGTGCCGATGTGCTGGGCGATCCTGGTGTTCTTTCTTTTCGTGATCTGGACGCTGTCCACGGAAGCCGAAACCGCGGTCGCTCTGGCGTGGTTTCCCGCGTGGTTCGTCCTGCTCGCTGCCGGCTGGTTGGTCGCACGGCGCCGACCTGGGCGCGCCGATCGGTACCGGATGTTCCACGCTGAGATGAATAACGCGACGCAGACAGGAGTGAGCGAACATGGCTGAGCAGCCCGACGTTTCTGGAAATTCCGAAATCATCGATGAGTTTCGTGCCAACGGCGGAAAGGTGGGCGGCCCCTTCGAAGGCGCCACCCTGCTGCTTCTGCACACCACCGGCGCCAAGTCCGGCAAGGAGCGCATCAATCCCGTGATGACGTTCGACTTCGATGGCAAGCTGCTGATCGTCGGCTCCTACGCCGGTGCCGACGTCGATCCCGCGTGGCTGCACAACCTACGAGCTAACCCGGACGCGCACGTCGAGATCGGCACCGACGCCTTTGACGTGCGGGCCCGCGAATTGCCCGCCGACGAGCGCGACGCCGTCTACCCGCGAATTGTCGAGCAGGCGCCGGGGTTTGGCGGCTACCAGTCCAAGACCGACCGGATCATCCCGGTCGTCGAGCTGCAGCGGATCTGAGCGGTCGCGGGGCTCGGTGGTGTCCGGGAGTACCGCCGAAATTGGGATCGGTAGCCGCGCGGCGGGTCTGTACTCGGTGCAACGACGACGCCACGAGTCGGCGCCCCACGAAAGGAACAATGCACATGAACATCGTCCCCGCCAGCATCGAACAGCAGATCAACCGTGTCGACCGGCAACGGAGCCTGTGGATCGGGATCAGCCTGGCCGTCCTGGCGGCCGGGTCCTTCTTCCGGTTGCTCTGGACGCTCTACATCTCGATGACGTTCGGGTGGTTCGCTGCAGGGATGGCCTTCAACGTCGTGTTCTTGGCTGTCGTCGGCGTAGCTGCCGCGCTCGGTGCGACCGGGTTTTTGACCCGTTATTACAAGGGCGCTGGCGTCGACCGAATTTGACGGCTCAGGAGTGCAGACTGGTTCCGAACCGGGTTGAGGTTCGGGACCAGTTCTGTTTGGCCGTCAAGCATCGGCGGCATCGCCTCGCCGTTGGGGAACTGCGCTGCGGTTACGCTCGCTGGATGTGGTCGAAGGCGGATCCGCAATGCCGATGATCGATCTGACGTTCGTGCGAGGCTCGTTGCACGATGAGGCGTTACGCACGTTGGCCGACGACCTGGTCACGGTGCTGCTGCGCGCCGAAGGTGCGCCGGACACCGCGTTCATGCGGGACAACACCGTGGTCTACCTGCACGCGATTGATCCGGCGGCGCAGTTGGTGGGCGGTCGTCAAACCGGCGAGCCGCGTTTCCGTGTCGATGTGACGGCATTCGGCGGGGCAATGTCGAAAGAAGGCAAGGAACAACTGGCAGCTGATGTGCATGCGGCGGTCTGCGTGGCGGCCGACATCG
>JAVROZ010000819.1:0-4782 GCA_032162485.1 Mycobacterium sp. | reverse complement strand
TCGCCCAGGGCACCGGCAATGGTCGCGGCGTGGGAATGGACCCGGCGCGCAATGGCGCTCAGCCCATCGGCGCCGTGATAGCTGGCATACATGGCGGCCATCACCGCAAGCAGCACCTGCGCGGTACAGATGTTGCTGGTCGCCTTGTCGCGGCGGATGTGCTGTTCACGTGTCTGCAGAGCCAGGCGATACGCGTCAGCGCCATCCGCATCCCTGGATACCCCCACCAGCCGGCCAGGCAGCTGACGGGCGTGCTTGGCGTGCACCGCCAGGTATCCGGCGTGCGGGCCACCGAATCCCATTGGCACACCGAAGCGTTGCGTGGTTCCGAACGCGACGTCGGCGCCAATCTCACCCGGCGGAGTGATCAGCGTCAGTGCCAGTAGATCGGCGCCGATCGCTACGAGCGCTCCGCGGTCGTGGGCCTGTCCCACCAGCGCGCTCCAGTCGGTGATCCGGCCGCCGGCCCCGGGCAATTGGGCGATGACGCCGAAGAACTCTCCGTCGGGCAGACCGTCACGAAGGTCGGCGGTGACGATCTCGATGCCCAATGGCTCGGCGCGGGTGTCCAACACCGCGGCGGTCTGGGTGAACACGTCCACGTCGACCGCCAGCCGGTTACTGGAACCGCGGAATGCCCGATGCATCAATGTCATTGCCTCGGCGGCTGCCGTGCCCTCGTCGAGCATCGAAGCGTTGGCTATCTCGAGCCCGGTGAGGTCGGTAACCATCGTCTGAAAGTTCAGCAGCGCTTCCAGTCGGCCCTGGCTGATCTCGGGCTGGTACGGCGTGTACGCGGTGTACCAAGCCGGGTTCTCCATGATATTGCGCAACAGCACCGGTGGCGTGAGCGTGTCGTAGTAGCCCTGCCCGATCATCGACACCGCGACGGTGTTGCTGTCGGCCAAAGCCCGCAGTTCGGTCAGGGCTTCAGCCTCGCTCGCCGCGGGCGGTAGACAGTCCAGACCCGGTGCGGCGCCGGTGGCGGCCAGCTTGTCGAGGATGCCCGACGGGACCGCCTTGGCAGCCAACTCATCGAGCGAGTCGACACCGATGACGGCGAGCATCGCGGCGACGGCTGCACTGTCCAGCCCGATGTGCCGGTCTGCGAACGTGAAGCGGTCGGGCATCGAGTTTTTTGACATCACCGAGTTTTTCGACACGGGTGAATCTCCTGACATAGGGCACCACAGAGGACGCGATTCGAGGTCCTCTCCCTCTGTCCTCACCCGTGCGTCAGGCGCCTGAGAGATTCGGCGCATGCGCCTTTCCCCATCGGCGGGTGAGGACCCAGCTGGGCCACCACCGCTTTCCAGAGGCATCGTTGTCTGGCGCGGTCCGGTTGCCTGAGAGATTGACGGAGAGGTGTTGCTCCTTCGGCGTCTGTAGCTGGCGGCCACAGAACTCTCCCGCGCGAGGGCGATGCGCGGTCCAGTTTACTCCGGCGAGGAGTCAGCCGATCTTGCGGTCGCGGTGCTCGCGACGGGAGGCTAGCTCGTCCTCCGGGGCCGCAATCGACTCGCCGCCGTCGGCGCGCTCACCGGGGAAGTCGGCGATGACTCCGGTCAGCTCGCGCATCGCGCCGGAGACGGCGATGCCGAACACGCCCTGGCCACCTTGCAGCAGGTCGACGACCTCTTCGGCCGACGTGCACTCGTACACACTGGTGCCATCGGAGAACAAGGTGATGTTGGCCAGGTCCTGGACGCCGCGCTGGCGCAGGTGATCGACCGCGACACGGATGTTATGCAACGAGATCCCGGTGTCCAGCAACCGCTTGACGATCTTGAGAACAAGGATGTCCTTGAACGAGTAGAGGCGTTGGCTACCCGACCCGGCCGCACTGCGGATCGACGGCACCACCAGTGATGTCCGCGCCCAGTAGTCCAACTGGCGGTAGGTGATTCCGGCGATCTGGCAGGCACTTGGTCCGCGGTAGCCCACGAGCTCGTCCGGCACGGAATCGTCGGGGAACAACCCGGGCTGCACGGGTTCGCTGGGCCTGGTGCCCTTGCTCGCGGTAGCCGCGTGTTCAGCAAGATCAAGCTTTTCTTGACGTGGCTGCTCGCTCACGGTGCGTCCTCTCGCCGATCGCGCTGTTGTCGATAGCTGCTGGCACGGGCTGCCCCAGCAACCACGTTAGCTCAGGCCTGAGTGCTTGAGAGCATACGCTGTTCGGTGGCTGCCGTGTCCGGGTCGATCATCAACTCGTCATCAAAGTATGGCTGCCGCGTGGATTAGTCGGTGATATCCGGCAGGCGTGTCGACAATCCGTTGTGTGATATGAGACGCATCTGTGACATGGACTGGGTAGGGCGTGAGTACCGTCAGGTCGCTTTGAAGTCGTCGGGCGACACACTGTCGAGAAATTCCTTGAACTTCTCCACCTCGTCTTCACGCACCGCGCCGCCGGATTCTTCGTCGCCCTCGTCGGGGATCAGCAGACCCGCCTGGGCGAGTACGGCCTCCTCGACATAGATGGGGACACCCACCCGCAACGCGATCGCCACCGAGTCGGACGGCCGGGCCGACACCTTGATGTCGCGGTCGAAGATCAAGTCTGCGTAGAACGTGCCCTCCTGAAGATCGACGATGCGCACCTCTTTGAGCGAATGCCCGAGGGCGGCAATGAGATCCCTGATCAGGTCGTGAGTCAGCGGCCGAGGCGGTTCCACGCCTTGCTGCTCTAAGGCGATGGCGGCGGCCTCGGACTGACCGATCCAGATCGGCAGGTACCGGTCACCGTTCGCCTCGCGCAGCAACAGCACCGGCTGGTTCTGCGGCTGCTCGACGCGAATGCCGACAACACGAACTTCGCCCATCAGTGTCCGCCCCTTCGCACATGCCGCTGTGTCCGAATAACACTCAGTGCGACGACGCGGTGAAACATCGCTGCAGCGACCATGTCGTCGGACACCAAGCTGTCGAACGAAGTCTAGTCCTCAGCGGTGCAGTACGTCGCGAACCGCGGACTTGATTAATGAGGTGTGCAAAGTAATTGCGAGCGCGGCGACTTCTCGGGCCAAGTCGTCGGCACGGTCCCGCGCGCCGGCCTTGTCCGCCTTGACCAGCGGTCCGGCGATCTGGGCGATGAGATCCGACTGTCTATCGGCCGCCGAACGAAAGGCCCGCAGATGTCGGGGCTCAACGCCGTAATCGGCCAGCGCCCGCGCACATTGAAGAATCACCACCGCGTATTCGTCGAAGAAGCCGCCCGGCCCCGTGGTGATCACGCCGGCTTTCAGCAGGGCGGTCAATAGGTCGTTGTCCACCCCCGAGCGCTCCAAGAGGTCCTCGCGACTGAGCCGGATGCGAGTGGGTGACACGGCACCCGGGTCAGATCCGGCCGCGCCCGTCTCGGAATCGACACCGTTGCCCAGCACCGACACCAATCGCGGTACGCCGTAAGGAGATCCGATGGGCGGTAATTCCCCGTCGGGATGAGCGTCCAGCTGGGACCTGATTACCTTCAGCGGTAGGTAGTGGTCGCGCTGGGCGGTCAGGATGAAGCGCAGCCGCGCACAGTCGTACGCGGTAAACCTCCGATAGCCCGACGCCGCACGTTGTGGCGTCACCAACCCCTCGGCCTCCAAAAAACGGATCTTGGAGATGGTGACATCGGGAAAATCCGGTCGTAGCAGGTCCAAGACCGCCCCGATCGACATCCCGGCCAGTCCGGGGCTATCGGGCGCGCTCACTGGCCTCCGGATCCCCCGTCGTCGTCGCCCTTGGGGCCGGTCAAGAAGACCAGGCGGAACTTGCCGATCTGGACTTCGTCGCCGTTGGCAAGCACTGCGGAATCCACCGGTTCACGGTTGACGTAGGTGCCATTGAGGCTTCCGACGTCGACGACGTTGAACTCGGCGCTCTCCAACCGGAATTCGGCGTGCCGACGGCTCACCGTGACGTCGTCCAGGAAGATGTCGCTGTCGGGATGCCGGCCAGCAGAAGTGACGGCCTGGTCCAACAGGAAGCGGGAACCGGCGTTGGGCCCGCGTTTGACGACCAGCAACGCCGAGCCCGCGGGGAGTCCCTCCACCCCGGACACCGAGCTCTCGGTGCCCGTCTGAGCGGGCGCGTCCAGTTCGTTGAGGAAGTCGGCGCGGAAGACCGAGGTCGTCTCCACGGTGACTCCTTCATCCTGGTCGTTGTCCTTGTCCGTCACCCGCTGCTCCTCACTGGCCGCTGTGGCGTTGTCTGACCGGGCCGTTCGGCCGGCTTACCACTCGGATCTACCGCCTGTACTGCCTTTTGCTGCTGCCTACCGCTTGAAAACCCTGTTATCCCGACCGTACCGCGCGTGTGTCCGCAGTATGCCGACCACTGCAGGATCGTAAGCCCCACACCCCGGCTTCTCCTAGATCCCCCCACGCCGCCCGCATTCTGCGTCGAAACGCTTTCGGGACCATAGCAATCCTCATTCGGTCAATGTGCCGCGGTAGGCCTCAGCGTCGAGAAGTCCCGCGATTGCCGAGTCCAGCGCGGCGGTGTCCCCGCCCTCGACCTGAAGTTCCAACAACCAGCCTTCACCGTAGGGATCGGAATTCAGCAGCTGCGGACTGCCTTCCAAATCGCCGTTGACAGCAGAGACTTTGCCCGTCACCGGTGCATAGAGGTCCGACACGGATTTCGTCGACTCCACTTCCCCGAATGGATCGCCCGCGCTGAGCTCGGTGCCCACATCGGGCAACTGAACGAAGACGACGTCACCCAGCGCCGACTGTGCGAAATCGGTGATCCCAACCTGCACGGTGTCGTCTGCGCTGCGGCGAACCCACTCGT
>JAVROZ010000818.1:0-13252 GCA_032162485.1 Mycobacterium sp. | reverse complement strand
CGGCGGCATCACCGCCGATTCCAATCCCGATGCCGAATGGACCGAATGTCTACATAAGGCCGCCCCCATCATCGGGCTGCCCGCTACCGTGACGACGAGTCGAGTGAGTTAGCTCAGCAAATTTTTTGCCGCGGATCTGTGGGCGGCGATTTTTGCCGAACTCCCACACGGAACTTCGGGTGCGCATAAGCTCCAACCATCGGCGCCTCTTTACGCGCGCCGATAGGGGAAAGGATTGTCATGAGAGTTGCAATAGCTGGCGCAGCGGCTGCCGCCGTATTGGGTGGTGCGCTGGCGGTTGCACCCTTGACGGTCTCCAACCACAGCAGGACCCTCGCCGGGGGAACCTGCAGCGCAGGTCAACAGTGCGACAAGCTGGCTTCGGTCCTCATGCCGGATGCAGGCAAGCAGTCTGCCATGGGACCGCGGGGGGCGCCGGCAGCGGTGGAGCCGCCGCAGCCGCCTGCGCCGGGCGGCGTGGCGCCGAAGCCCGCCGAGCCCGCAAACGCACCGGCCGCCTACGTCCCGCCCGGCGGGTCGACGGGTGGGTCCAGCCCGCTGCCTGGCAACTCCAACGCTGGCAACGCCCTGCCGCCGGCGGCAGCGGCGCCGAACAATGCACTCCCGCCGGGCTATGACGGCGCAGATCTCCCCGGCATCGGCGCCTTTCCCGGCATCGGTGTTCCCGGGATGGATTATTTGGGCGGGCTGGGCGGCGTGGCCGGTCTGGGCGGCGCGGCTAACGGGGCGAACGTCGCCTTCTCCGTCGTCAACGGCCTGATCGGGGTGGGCAACACCGTTTCCGGCGCAGTGACCTCGGGCGCGCTGGCCGTCACATATGTGGTGCTTGCCTACAACGCCCTGCAATCCTCGGGTCTGCTGCCACAAATTCAAGGGGTAGGCAACTCGCTTGGCTCGATACTGCTGCCGTCCTCAATTCTGCCGACGGCGGCGGCTCTGCCGGGTCTGAGCCTGCCGGGCCTACCTAACTTGAGCATCCCGGGCCTGCCGGGCGTATCGCCTGCCGGTCTGGTCGCGCTCGCCGGCGCGGGCGGCCTGCCAGGTTTGCCCGGCCTGCCCGGTATATCGCCGGCGAGCCTGCTCCCGCTGGCCGCGAATGGCCTACCGGGGCTGCCGGGCGTGTCGCCGACGGACGTAATGGCACTGGCCGCCGCGGGCGGCATCCCGGGTCTGCCGAGTCTGCCCAACGTGAACCCGGGGATGCTGGCTGCCGCTGTGCCCGCGCTGGCGGCGGCCATTCCAGGTCTGCCACCGCTACCCGCCGTGGATCCGGCGATGATCGCGGCGGCATTGCCCGCTTTGGCCGGCGGCCTACCCGCCCTCGATCCCGCGCTGATCGCGGCCGCACTACCCGCCTTGGCCGGCGGCATACCCGGCATCGACCCGGCCATGCTGGCGGCGGCACTCCCGGCGTTGGCCGGCAGCATTCCCGGCGTCAATCCGGCCATGCTGGCGGCGGCACTACCCGCTTTGGCCGGCGGTCTACCTGGTGGTCTACCTGCCGGCATCGACCCGGCAATGGTGGCCGCGTTGCTGCCGGCGCTAGCTGGCGGCGGTCTACCCGCGCTACCGGGTCTGCCCGCGCTACCGGGTGTGGATCCGGCGATGGTCGCTGCCGCGCTGGCGGCCGCAGCCGGTGGCGGCCTGCCGGCGCTACCCGCCCTACCCCCGTTGCCGGCCCCCCCGCCGCACCCGCCGTTGTGCATACCGGCCGGGCCCTGCATCTGACCTCGCGGGCCTAGCCTTGGTCGGACTCGTCCGCCTCGCGGCGTGACGTCAAGACCGCTTCGTAGAGTTGGCGCGAGCGCACCTCCGGATATCCCGCGGCTACGTGACTGCACGCGTCCTTGACGCGAATGCCGCCCGCAACGAGGATTTCTACCTCGCTGACCAGGTCGGGGACCAGCGTCGCCAGATCGGCGCGCGGAGTCGCTCCAGCCAACACCACGGTGATCTCGCCGAGCACGCCACCGGTCGACCAGGCCGCCAACTCGTCGAGTGACCCGCGCACCACTTCTTCGTGCACCTTGGTCAGCTCCCGGCAGATCGCAGCCTGCCGGCCACCGCCGAGCTGGTCGACAGCGTCACGCAAGCAGGCCGCCAACCGGCGCGGGGATTCGAAGAACACGCACGTTCGCCGTTCGTCGGCCAGGGTGGCCAGCCAGGTCCGGCGCGCCGAGCCCTTGCGCGGTGCGAAGCCCTCGAAGCAGAACTTCTCGGCGGGCAGACCCGAGACGACCAGCGCGGTCGTCACCGCCGACGGCCCCGGTAGACACTGCACCGCCAAGCCGGCCTCCACGCACGCCGCAACCAGCCGGTAGCCAGGGTCACTGATGATCGGCATGCCCGCGTCGCTGACCACCAGCACCGTGGCACCGGAGTTGATCGCGTCCACCAGGGCGGTCACCCGGGTGGCCTCGATTCGGTCATACAGGCTCAGCACCCGGCCACCGATCTGGACGTCGAGCGCCTTGGCCAGATTGCGCAGTCGCCGGGTGTCCTCGGCCGCCACCACGTCGGCTTCGGCCAACGCTTCGATCAGGCGGGCCGACGCGTCCGAGGGCTGGCCCAACGGCGTCGCACCCAGTAATAGCCGCCCAGTGGTCATGATGGACAGCCTACGATCGACGTGATGACCGCCCCGCCCCAAGAAACATCCGTCTTCAACGAGGCGCGTGCCGAGGAAGGCGTCCAGGAGCGCGCGGTACCCATCGTCAGCCCCGCGCCGCTGGTGCCCATCGCCGATTTCGGCCCGGTAGACCGGCTACGCGGCTGGATCGTGACCGCCGTGATCACCCTGCTCGCCGCGCTGACCCGATTTCTGAATTTGGGCTCGCCCACCGACGCCGGCACACCCATCTTCGACGAGAAGCACTACGCGCCGCAGGCCTGGCAGGTACTCAACAACCACTGGGTGGAAGACAATCCCGGGTTCGGCCTGGTGGTGCACCCCCCCGTCGGCAAACAGATGATCGCGATCGGCGAGGCGCTGTTCGGCTACACCGGAGTCGGCTGGCGCTTCACCGGTGCGTTGCTGGGTGTGGTCCTGGTGGCGCTCGTGACGCGGATCGTGCGGCGGATCAGCCGCTCGACGTTGGTGGGTGCGATCGCCGGGCTGCTGCTCATCTGCGACGGCGTCAGCTTCGTCGTCGCGCGGACGGCGCTACTGGACGGCTTCCTGACCTTCTTCGTGGTCGCGGCGTTCGGTGCGCTCATCGTCGACCGCGATCAGGTTCGCCAACGAATGCACCTCGCGTTCCTGGACGGACGCATCGGCGAAACGGTATGGGGCCCAAGGCTGGGCGTGCGCTGGTGGCGTTTCGGCGCCGGCGTGCTGCTTGGCCTGGCGTTCGGGACAAAATGGTCCGGGTTGTATTTCATGGCGTTCTTCGGCGTCATGAGCCTGGCATTCGACGTGGCGGCACGCCGCCAGTATCAGGTGCCCCGACCTTGGCTGGGAACGCTGCGACGCGACGTCATTCCCGCCGCGTATGCGCTGCTGGTCATCCCGTTCGGGGTCTACGTGGCCAGCTATGCGGGATGGTTCGCGTCCGAAACGGCGATCGACCGCCACCAGGTCGGCCAGACCATCGGGCCGCACAGCGTTGTCCCGCTGCCCGACGCCATTCGTTCGCTGTGGTACTACACCACCAAGGCGTTTCACTTCCACGCGACCTTGACGAACTCCGCCGGCAACTACCACCCCTGGGAATCCAAACCGTGGAGCTGGCCGATGTCGTTGCGGCCGGTGCTCTATGCCATCGATCAGCAGAACGTGTCCGGTTGCGGCACCCAGTCGTGCGTGAAGGCCGTCATGCTGGTGGGCACCCCAGCACTGTGGTGGCTGGCGGTGCCGGTCCTGCTGTACACGTCGTGGCGAATGTTCGTGCGCCGCGACTGGCGATACGCAGCTGTCTGGGTGGGCTACTGCGCCGGGTGGCTGCCGTGGTTCGCCGAGATCGACCGGCAGATGTACTTCTTTTACGCGGCCACCATGGGGCCATTCCTGGTGATGGCCATCGCGCTGATCCTCGGGGACATTCTGCATCAGCCCCGCCAGAACAGGGAGCGCCGCACGCTGGGGCTGATTTTCGTGAGCTGCTATCTGGCGTTGGCGGCGACGAACTTCGCCTGGCTGTTCCCGGTACTGACCGGTCTGCCGATTTCACAGCAGACCTGGGACATGGAGATCTGGCTGCCCAGCTGGCGGTGAGTTGGCAGCCGGGTCCGAGCATCCCCGGACTCTCTATGCTCGTTGGATGGCTATCACCGACTCCCGGGAAGTCGTCATCGACGCGACACCCGGCGAGATCATGAACGTGTTGTTGGATCTTGAATCGTTGCCAGAGTGGTCTGCGTTGCATGCAGAAATCGAAATCCTCGAGCGAGACTCGCAGGGCCGACCGAGTAAATGTCGGCAAACGGTGAAGGTCCTGGGTGCCACCGACGAACAGGTCGTGGATTATTGCATCCACGACGACGGCTTGAGCTGGAATCTACTGAGCGGCAAACAATTACGCGCACAACGCGGTCGCTACATCCTGACGTCGGACGGTGATTCCACCAAGGTCCGCTTGAACCTCACGGTAGATCTATTCGCGCCGGTGCCAGGATTTCTGGTCCGGAGGGGGGCCAAGTGGCTGATGCAGGCGGCGACCGACGGTCTTCGTCAGCGGGTGCTGGAAGTCAAAGGCGCCAAGTAGCCTCGCGACCTGGAAGCCCCCCGTGGTCAAAGAGCGTCGCGGGCCGCCGGGCAGGACATGCACCTGGGCCCGCCACGCCCCGTCCCCAATTCGGACCCGGCAATGGTGAGCACCTCAATACCGGCGTCCTGCAATCGGGCGTTGGTCTGCGCGTTGCGCTCGTAGGCCACGACCACCCCCGGTGCCAGCGCCAAGGTGTTGTTGCCGTCGTCCCACTGTTCGCGTTCGGCGACAACGGGATCGCGCCCGGTGTCGACGACGCGCAGCTTGTCGATCCCCATCGCACCGGCGGCGGCTTCCAGGAACGGTGCGGCATCGCTGATCGTGACGCCGTCGGCGCCGCGCTCAATCGTGAAGGCCGAAAGGGCGTCGACGATGTTGGCGTACATAACCACCGTGTCGGTGTCGACCATCGTGCACACAGTGTCCAGGTGCATCTGCGCACGCTTCTGCGCGATCGGCACCGCGAGCACCGTATGCGCGAGATCGTCGTCAAAAAGGCTGCGCGCCAATGCTTCCGCACCGGCCGGGGTGGTCCGCTCCCCCACACCCACCGCGATCACACCGGGCGCGAGCAACAGCACGTCGCCGCCCTCGACGGGAGCGGTGCGCGATTCATAGGCTCGCCGCACACCGGTGAATCGTGGGTGATGGGCATAGATGATGTCGGTCAGCGACGCCTCACGAACCCGCGCCCGCGAGGCCAGCGACGGGATCACCACCCGCGGCCCGACCCATATCGACGAGTCACGGGTGAAAACCAGGTTCGGCAACGGGTCGATCACGAAATCCGCCCCGTGGTGCATGCGCAGCACCAGCGACACGTCGGTGCGGGTGCTCGCGGGTAGCTCGTTGAACGTCATCCCTGCGGTCAACACATGAGCCAGGTCACCCGGCTCGAGGCCACGTAGGTATGCCGCAAGGTTTTGCGCCAGTGGTGTTCCGAGTCGTCGCGCGTCGACTGCCGCCGCAACCCCCTGCATCCGGGCGGCCCCGCTGTGATGCAGCGCCTCGGTCAGCAGCTCCGACAGCAGCAACACTTCCACCCCACGAGCCCGCAACAGCTCGGCAAACTGGTCGTGCTCGTCCTGCGCACGGGCAACCCAGGGCAGTCCGTCAAACAGCAGCTCGTCGGAGTTCCGCGGGCTGAGTCGGCTCAGCTCGGCGCCCGGTCGGTGCAGGATGGCGACCCGCAGCGCGCCCACCTCGGAATTGGTCCCCAACTCGACGCCCACAGCTCAAACCGTAGCGGCGCCGCCACCGCTCGGCGCGTCACCCACCGCATGGTCGAACGCGTGTGCGATAGAATCTAGGTCGTGGCGATCGCAGTTCAGGGCTCGCTGTTCGAGCACAACGAGCGCAGACAACTCGGCGACGGCGCCTTCATCGACATTCGCGCAAACTGGCTGCCGGATAGTGACGATCTGCTCTCGGCACTGCTGAAAACCGTCCCGTGGCGGGCCGAACGCCGCCAGATGTACGACCGGGTGGTCGACGTGCCACGACTGGTGAGTTTCCACGACCTGGCCCTCGAAGATCCACCGCATCCCGCGCTCGCTCGGCTGCGCCGGCGGCTCAACGACATTTACGGCGGTGAGCTGGGCGAACCCTTCACTACCGTCGGGCTGTGTTGCTACCGCGACGGCTCGGACAGCGTGGCCTGGCACGGCGACACCATTGGGCGAAGCAGCTCCGAGGACACCATGGTCGCGATCGTCAGTCTTGGCGCAACCCGTACCTTTGCGATGCGGCGGCGCGGAGGCGGTCCGTCCTTGCGATTGGAGCTGGCGCACGGGGATCTGCTGGTGATGGGGGGTTCCTGCCAACGCACCTGGGAGCATTCGGTTCCCAAGACGACCGCGTCGGCGGGTCCGCGCGTGAGCATCCAGTTCCGCCCCCGCAACGTTCGTTAGGCCAGATTGCCCGGCGCTAGCCGGATTGCCCGGCTCCTCCTCGGGCCTACGGGCCCGCATCGTCGCCGCGCTAGGCCAGATTGCCCGGCGCTAGCTGCGGACCGCGGCGACCGCCTTGATCAGTAACTCCCTAGCGCGTTGGGTATCCACCTTCGCCACCGGTTGCCCTGGAACGACAAGCGGATTGGCGATCACGATCACCTGGTAGTCGCCGAACTGCGCTGAGTAGTCGTAGAGTTCGCCGGTCCGGGCAGACCCCTCGACGAGGGCCTGCAGTACGCGGTGCACGGCCTGCGTATGGACACCGTCAATCTTCGGCGCATCGATCACCTCGATGGCGCCCCGCAGTTGAGTGCCGGAAAATCCCACCTTCGCGCAGTCTTTGCCGGGGTCGTTGACCGGAAGCGCCTGGGAGGTCTCCAACGCGATCGCCACGAACCGGTTGCCGTTGCCTTCTGCGGAAACGGCGGCCATGTTGCCCTGCAGACCGGGCGGCATGTCCGGCCCGACCGCGGCCTTGGCGCAGTTCGCCGGATCGAAACTGAGCCCTTCAGGCAGCTTGCGGCCGGCGAAGAAGTTGGGGTCGATCGCTCTGGGAGTGACGTCGGTGACCTTGAAGTCGGGCCCGAAGCTGGACTTGACGTCGACGATCTTGGCGATGTCACCCTTTGCGGACTGCGAGGAGTTGGCGCCCGGGGAACAGCCGACCAGCAGGCACGCCGATCCGACCGCGAGCGCCACCTTCAACATCGTCGCCAATCTACCCAACCGAAATGCTCAGCCACGTAACGTCGACACCGTTTTGACCAACAGATCAGCGGCGAACTGCGGCGACAATGGCGGCAGCATCGAACCGGGATCGGTGGTCAGCGCGGTAAATACGTAGTAATCGCCCAGGTAGGCGACGAATGTGTATGCCCGCGAATCGATTTCGCTACCCGCTTCAACGGCGGCCTTGATATCGGCCACCATGCCGACGGTTTCCGCGCCGTCGATATGCGGTGCGTCCGCGAGCCCGACGCTGACGATGGTGCGCCCAGCGGTCAGTTCCCACTGCGCGCAGGCCGGCACAACGTTGTGGTCGAGCCTCAGCCCCGTCGGCACGCCCACCACCACCGCGTCGACGATGCCCCCCGGCCCCGAGCCGGACACGCCCTGCGCGGGCTGGTCGCGACCGGCCGCGGGGTCGGCCAGCGCCATGCACTGCGACGGATTTGCCGCGGAATTCGCGCCGAGACCCCAGATGACCAGGGGCGAGGCGGCGCGGGGAACATTGGTCACCTCGTATCCCGGCGGCAACTCGCGCCCGACCCGGCGGATGTTGGCCGGGTTGATGGCATTGGCCCGAACCGGCTGCGCCGACGACGACGAGGACGAGGCTGGCGACGCTGTGGGTGCGGGCGACTGAGCACAGCCGACCAGTAACAGGGTCAACGTTGGGCCAATCCAGAACGGCCGCATGAACGTTGATATCACGGCAGCCAGCCCATTCTGACGACGAATCGCTGATCGGCAACGTCACCTCGCGGTTCACATCACGGCAGATCGCGTTGTGCTCAACTCACTGCCTCGATCACCTGCCGGGCGACCCGCTTGATCTGCTTCTCCACGTCGCGCCCGAAGTTGAGATCGCGCGGCACATCGATGACGGTGGTGATGACCCCGATGTCCTCGCGCTGCCACACCGCGCCGTGCTGGTCCATGATCGTCCGCATCGGCAGATTATCGGAAAGCATTCGGGCGGAGAATCTTTCGACACCGTCCACCCGCGCGGCAACAGCCAGGGCCTCGATCAAAAAGGATCCGATTCCGCGTCCCTGATACGCGTCGGCGACGGTGAACGCGATCTCGGCGATCGTCGGATCGTCTGCGTCGCGCACGAAGCGTGCGTCGGCGACCGGGTCACTGCCGTCGACCATCACCCAGACGAAATGATCGACGTAGTCGACCTCGGCTAGGTACTGCATCATCGCCAGGCTGGGCACGCGGGCCGACATGAACCGCCGATAGATCGTCTCGCTGGAGAAGATGACGTGTCCGTGCACCGTGCGCTCACTGTCGCCGGGCAGCACGGGGCGCAAGAACAGGTGGGTCCCGTCGCGGATCTGCACCGGAATAGGCGTGATGAAGGCCGCGAGACGCTGGCGGACGGTACGCACCAACCGCTCCATGATCCCGGGAATGTGCATCATTTGGTTCAGTGCGTCTTTGCCGCCGATCCACCCGGTCACCGGCTCGAGCGTGGTGATGGTCGCCGTCCGCGGGATGTCGCGTAGCAGTGCGATTTCTCCGACGATCGTGCCGGGAAACGCCTGCTCGACGATCACCGTGTTGTCGCCGCCGACGTGCATGATCTCGGCACTGCCCGACGCGATCAATAGGAAAGAGACCGCCTGCTCCCCCTGCCGCATCAGGACCTGAGCGGCGCGGGCACGTAACGGGGCAAGGCAGGAGGCCAATGGCAGCAGGTCTTCGGCAGGACATCCCTTGAAGATGTCCATGCCCGCGAGTTCTTCGGCCCCCACGCCGCTCAATTCGGCCATCCCGTCCACGCAAACTTAACTCTGGGCCCGATCGACCCAGGCTATGGCGTTAGCCGCCACCCCTGCAAGAACGCGGCAAGAAGCGCACTAGCCTGACAAGAGGCCGCCGATGAGATGCCGGACTGTCGAAATGGACCCGAATGATCGATAACCAGGATCGACTCGAGTTGACTCGAGGTCTGCTGACAAAGCCCGCCGTGTTGCGCCACGGCTACCTCGACGTGTTGGGCGAATCCACTGCCTCTCCGGCTCCGACGTTTGCTCAGCGCGCAATGAACAGCCCGTTCGTGGCGACCGTGTACGAAGGGTTGTGGCGGCCATTGTCTTTCTACCTCGCCAGCGGGGTCACCGCGCGTGCTGAGGAGCGCCGCGCCGCGGATGCCCTGCAGCTGCGGACCGCCAAGAGGCTGCTCGATGTGGCTTGCGGGCCAGGCAATTTCACTGGTCCGTTGGCCGAACGACTGTCCACCGGCAGCCTCGCGGTCGGCTTCGACATTTCCGAGCCGATGCTGACCCGGGCCGTACAGGACAACAGCGGACCCCGGTCCTGCTACGTCCGCGGCGATGCCCGCGAATTGCCGTTTGGCGACGAAACGTTCGACGCCGTCTGCTGTTTCGGTGCGCTGTATCTGATGCCCGAGCCATACCGGATAGCGCACGAGATGGTTCGAGTCATGCGCCCGGGCGGGCGGATCGCGATCCTGACCAGTTATGCCGGCCAGCCGCCCCCGATCAACTTTGCCCTGAACGCGACGGCCCGCCTGGTCGGGCTCACCATGTTCGACCGGCAAGCTTTCGTCGACTTGTTCACCTCGGCCGGACTGATCGACGTCGAACAGCAGACCCAGCGCGCGCTGCAATTCGTCACCGCAGCCAAGCCCCGGTAGGTTTACGAAGCGGCGGCCTCGCAGACGCCAAATAGCCGCACGACCGGAGTGCCCGCTTCATATTCCAGTACCCAGGGTTCGGCTGGGTTGTCGGCTACCGAGGTAAGCCTGACGGTCGCCGGTTGGCCGCTGCGTTGTGACGTCTCCGCACGTTTGACCTGGAACAGTCGATACTTGCCGCTGTTGCGGATGGCCAGCGAATAGCCGGGCTCGACAGCCTCGACCGGAACCTTCTGCAGGTAGTACTTGGTGCTCATGCTCTGACATTAGGGGCTCGTTGGCGCGCGTTCCGAGCCCGCCGCGCTGCTCTTAGTGAATGTTCAGCAGAATTTAGGGACTTCATCAGACTTCGCGTCGGATTGCCTCCGCAGCAGCGCTTTCCAGATGTCTACCGGGCGGGTTCAAACCGCAGACATATCCCTGTAGCGTTGTCGAGATGGTCGATTACTGGGGTGTCCGGTGAGCGTCGCCGGGTTCGTTCTTGGTCTCGTCGCCACGGTGCTCGCGGTGGTTTCGATCGGCTGGCAAATGGGCACGCTCCGGCTTCAGCGCCCCCGACCGAAACTCACCGCCGTCATCGGTCAAGTGACACAGGCGGGGCTGGTGACCAACGACGCCAGCAGCGATGTCCGCGAGTCGCTGGCTGACGCCGCCGAGCAGGCGGAGGACAGTCCGCTCATCATCGGGGTCAAGGTCGTCAACGCCGGGCGAGAGCCGTTCCATGTCGCCGGGTGGGCGATCCGCGCCGACCCCGACGGCACATCACTGGTGCCGATCGAAAAGCCGATCGCCGGTGCGGACGTTCCACACGACATACCGCCACGCGGTAGTGCCGTTTTCCTCACCGAGCTGCAACACGCGCACCGCTTCGCCGATGCCGCCTCAGGCACCGAGGGCCAGTCACCGCGAATAGTGCTGACGGTGTCATCCGGTGCGCGCACTTATGCCACTAAACCCATTGCACCCGAACTAATTTCGCTCGATCAGGCTCTAGATCAAGCGGCAGCCCCACCCAAGTCGTGAGACGCAGTCAGTCGGTGGCCAGTGTGACGTGGGGACTCTGACCGTAGTTCTCGCGGTAGCCGACCGCGAAACGTCCCAGGTGGCCGAATCCCCAGCGCCGCGCAATAGCGCCCACCGTGGTCGTCGAGCGGTTACCCGCCACCAGGTCGAGGTGGGCGTGCTGCAACCGGACTTGGCGCACGTATTCCATTGGCGTGCAGTCGCGATGCCTGCGGAACATGTACTGCAGCGCCCGCGGAGTGACGTAGACGGCCGAGGCGATGTCTGTCAGGCAGATGTCGGTGTGCGCGTTGTCGTCGATGTAGGCAATGGCGCGCCGAAGCAACACCGGAGTGCTGTCCTGGCGGTCTTGGGGGGTCGGTTCCAGACCTGCGGTGTTCGGCAGGGTGGCCAACATGGTCATCGCCACGTATTGCTCGAGTCCCGCGGCAATCAATGGACTGTCCTGTGCATAGCGATTGGCCGCGACGTGTGCGACGTACCCGATGGTGTCGAACAAGTGCCGGGTGGCTTCCCGCGAGACTGGAACCGAACCGGTCAGCCGCACCGGTTCAGCGCTACCGCGCTGCCCAGCGGCGACCGCGTTCAGCAGACTCGGCTGAATCACAAGTTGCTCATAATGACCTTGCTGAACGCGTCCGGCGTAGGGCATCCCCGCGATTGCGCCGCTGGCGTACACCTCGCCAGGTGCGACTGACGCGCCGCGCGGTCGTTCCTCCAATCCGCCAGAAACCACTCGGCAGAGCAAAATCTGACCGGGCGGGTCCATCTCGTAGCTGAAGCCGATACCGTTGTCGGCAATGTCGAGACCCATCGACCCGATTAATGCACGCTCCATCCGCAACGGCGCCGACGCGTCGCCGGGCGTCGCACTGATACGCATCTTCGAGAAAGTCGCGCTCAAGACGGACTCGGCCTTACCAAGATCTTTGGTATCGAGGAGGACTGTGAACATATGGTCGGCTTTCGGGCAGGCGACGATGACCACGGCATCGTGCTGAACCGACTTGCGTCCAGTATCCATCAAGCGAAGGTGGCGGGTAAAGGCTGGCCCCGACAAGCGAACCCCGACCGCCGCCACGATGTGCCAATTAAGCCCAGCGCGTTCGGGTGTTAGATCAGCATTATGGGCGAACGCGTCACGTTCCCAAGCTCCACGGGTCCGGATCTGGCCGGCATCATCGAAGTGCCGGAGGGGCCGGTACGCGGCTGGGGTGTCTTTTCGCACGGGTTCACCCTGGGCAAGGACTGCGCGGCGGCGGCCCGGATCTGCAAGCAGCTGGCCTCCGACGGCATCGGCATGTTGCGCTTCGACGCGCTGGGTCTCGGTGGATCCGAAGGAGACTGGGGCGACGGGTCATTCACGGTCAAGGTCCGCGACATCGTGAAGGCATGCGAATTCATGGCTGAGCGAGCGACCCAGGCCGACATCCTGATCGGGCACTCGTGGGGTGGGGCGGCCGTTCTCGCCGCGGCGCGGCGGTCGCCGGGGGTGCGGTCGGTGGTCACCGTGGCGGCGCCGGTTGACCCCGGCCACGTCGAAAAGCATTACGACGCAGTGGTCGACCGCGTGCTGTCCGAAGGCACCGCCGAGTGGATGGTTGGCGGGCGGACACTGACTTTGAAGCGGGCCTTCGTCGAGGATGTCCGCGCGGCGCACCTGCACGACAAGATCAAAAGTCTGCAGCTGCCGCTGCTTATCCTGCACTCACCGACCGACAACACGGTCGGCATCGAGAACGCCAGCGAGATCTTCCGCTTGGCCCGCCACCCCCGCAGCTTCGTCTCGCTCGAAGGCTCCAATCACCTGCTCACCGCCCGCGGCCAGGCGCGTCGGGCAGCCCGAATCATCGGCGCTTGGGCCGACGCCTACCTCGACTAGCGCCTCGACCGCCGCCTGCCACGCCGCCGGGTTTATGCTCCCCATGAATCACAGGTTTTGATACTGCGCCCGGGTGACCTGGTGACTCAAGCCAAGGACCGCTTCCGCAGAACTATCCGGTGATCGAGCCAGAAATTTCGTCCATACGAGCGCGTTCGAACGCCGACCACATCCGCGCCGACGCTGGTGAGCACGGCGACGATTTCATCAAGGTCGCGCCCGTACATCTTGAAAGGCGGACGGGTGCGGTGCCGGAGGAGCCAGTACAGGGTTTCGATGG
>JAVROZ010000817.1:0-2710 GCA_032162485.1 Mycobacterium sp. | reverse complement strand
CGAGTTCGACGGTGTCTTTCGCCCGTCGCTCGATTGGCTTGCGGAACAAGACTATTCGTGCCCGCGTGGCGTTACCGCGGACATCGACTCCCGCGGGGATCAACCGGGCAAGCGCGATCGGTCCGTCGGCGATGACTTCGGGTGGCCACTGCACACTGTGCGGATCCTTGGCCGCGATGCGCGGAATCTCGTCGACCGCGACATCCAGTTCCGACACCCGCTCCTGCCAGCGCCGCTCGATCGGTTCGTAGGCCTCGAGGACTGCCATGTCGAACCGCTCGGCCCGGCTACGCCAGCCCGGCACCGTCGGCGGTAGCAGTGGTCCCCGTAGGTCGCGTCCCCGCCGCCCCCGGTGCCCGACCGGTCCCGCCGATCTGCCCCCGGACCGGCCGCTTTGCGGGAAGCCGCGGGAATCGCTCACGCGCCGATGGTAACGGTTGCACATCGCGCCCACCGATGCGCGTGTCCGGCCCTTGCGCAGCGTTTGCGCACGATAGCCTTTCGAGCGTGAACGTACCCCGTCGCTGCTGCCGGCCCGGGTGTCCGCACTATGCAGTGGCAACGTTGACGTTCGTCTACTCGGACTCGACGGCGGTGGTCGGCCCGCTCGCTACCGTGCGGGAACCCCACTCCTGGGATCTGTGTGTCAAACACGCCGGCCGCATCACCGCGCCGCGTGGTTGGGAACTCGTGCGCCATGCCGGTCCGCTGCCCACCCATCCCGATGAGGATGACGAACTGGTGGCGTTGGCCGATGCGGTCCGCGAGAGTGGCGCGGGCGCCCCCCGCGCGGGCGCACTCGTGACCGGCTTCGGTGCTCATGACGCCAACGGCGGACACGGCCGTGACACCTATGACGGCTACGACGAGGTCGCGCGAGCCAGTGGCGCCGCGCTAGATCCGCACTTGCAGCATGCGGGAGCCCACGCCACCGCGCCCGGCGGCGGTCTGCTCGCACCCCCCGAGCATCGCTCCGGCCGTCGGCGTGGACATCTACGCGTTTTGCCAGATCCCCCCAACTAGTTTCGGTAGTTGCCGAGGGGGCAGTGCGTCCGCACGGGTCGGAGCCGTTCGGAGACTGTTTGGGTCCGCGACCCTGGGCGGCCGATAGGCTGGCGGCCAAGAGTCGAAAATATCCAGGTCGTCAGGAGTACCGGAGAATGTCTTGGCCCACCGAGGCTGTCCGCCGTGTCATCAAGGCTTATGACGTGCGCGGGCTGGTCGGTGAACAGATCAACGAGTCCTTCGTCGCCGATGTCGGCGCCGCGTTCGCCCGACTCATGCGCGACGAGGGCGCCCAGCGGGTGGTGATCGGTCACGACATGCGCGAGAGTTCACCGTCGCTGGCCGCCGCGTTCGCGACCGGGGTCACGGGCCAGGGTCTGGACGTGGTGCGCATCGGATTGGCGTCGACCGACCAGCTGTATTTCGGTTCGGGCCTGCTGGATTGCCCCGGCGCGATGTTCACTGCAAGCCATAACCCGGCGGCCTACAACGGCATCAAACTGTGCCGGGCGGCCGCCTTACCGGTGGGTGCCGACACCGGTCTCTCGACCATCAGCGAGGACTTGATCGCCGGTGTCCCACGCCATAACGGGCCGACCGGCTCCATCACCGACAAAGACGTGCTGGCCGACTACGGCGTATACCTGCGCTCGCTGGTGAACAACTCCGACCTGCGTCCGCTGCGGGTGGCGGTGGATGCCGGTAATGGCATGGCCGGCCACACCGCGCCGGCGGTCTTCGGTGCAATCGACTCGATCACGATGTTGCCGTTGTACTTCGAATTGGATGGGTCGTTCCCCAATCACGAGGCCAACCCGTTGGACCCGGCGAACCTGGTGGACCTGCAGAACTTTGTGCGCGAAACCGGCGCTGACATTGGGCTCGCCTTTGACGGCGACGCCGACCGGTGCTTCGTGGTCGACGAACGCGGCGAGCCGGTGTCGCCCTCGACGGTGACCAGCCTTGTCGCCGCTCGCGAACTCCACCGCGAGATCGGGGCCACCGTGATCTACAACGTGATCACCTCCCGGGCGGTGCCCGAGTTGGTGGTGGAGCGCGGCGGTACGCCGCTGCGTTCGCGCGTCGGCCACTCCTATATAAAGGCGCTGATGGCCGACACGGGCGCGATCTTCGGCGGGGAACATTCGGCGCACTACTATTTCCGCGACTTCTGGGGCGCCGACTCCGGAATGCTCGCCGCACTGTATGTGCTGGCCGCCCTGGGCGAGCAGCATCGACCGCTGTCGGAATTGACCGCGGACTACCAACGCTACGAGTCGTCCGGCGAGATCAACTTCACCGTCGCCGATGCGCCGGCCTGCGTGGACGCGGTACTGAAGACCTTCGGCGGCCGGATTCAGTCCATCGATCACCTGGACGGGGTGACGGTGGATCTCGGTGAGGACAGCTGGTTCAACCTGCGCAGCTCCAACACCGAACCGTTGTTGCGGCTCAACGTGGAGGGGCGCAGCATCGAGGATGTGGACGCGTTGGTCAAACAGGTCAGCGCCGAAATCGCCGCCCGGTCGGCCCCGCGTAAGGGCGAACCGTGAACGTTGTCGGGGCCATCGATCTAGAGGACGCCGACGGCCTGATCGCCGCTGACCGTGACGGCCTGCTGCGGGCCGCGTCGACGGCCGGCGCGCAGGTGCGTGCCGTGGCTGCCGCGCTGGACGAAGGCGAACTGGAGTCGCTTCGCGGCGCG
>JAVROZ010000816.1:0-4042 GCA_032162485.1 Mycobacterium sp. | reverse complement strand
GGGTTCACCAGCATCGCGTTGACGTCCGAGTAGGCGGTGCCTTCGATGGCCTTGCCCGGATCGGCGGCCAGCGACCCGCTGGCGATCAACAGCTGCGCCCGGCTCTGCAGCTGGTTGTCGATGTCGCTGTAGAGCGCGGCAGAGATCACCGCATAGACCGCGAGTGACATCAGCACGACCACCATCGCCACCATCGACATCGCCAGCAGCATGACTCGCCAGCGCAACGACAGAGAGCTCGTCGCGCGCAGCGGTGCGCGGCGGCGGCGGCGGCGAAACCGAAACATCAGGGCGGCGTTTCGCGTAGCACGTAACCCACGCCGCGCACGGTGTGGATCAGCCGCAGCTCGCCGTCGGCCTCGGTTTTACGGCGCAAATATCCGACGTAGACCTCGAGCGCATTGCCCGAGGTGGGGAAGTCGAATCCCCAGACCTCTTCCAGGATCCGGCTGCGGGTCAGCACGCGCCGCGGGTTGGCGATCAGCATTTCCAGCAGGGCGAATTCGGTGCGGGTGAGGCTGATGCGGCGTTGCCCGCGGATGACTTCACGGGTGACCGGGTCCAGGCTCAGGTCGGAGAACGTCATTGCCACCGACTCGGCGGCGTCCTCCGGTTTGGTGCGGCGCAGCAGCGCCCGCATCCGCGCCAGCAGCTCTTCGAGGGCGAACGGCTTCGGCAGGTAGTCGTCGGCCCCGGCATCCAGGCCGGCGACGCGCTCGGAGACGGTGTCGCGCGCGGTGAGAACGAGGATGGGCAGGTCGTCGCCGGTGCTGCGCAGCTGACGGCACACTTCCAGGCCGTCCAGCCGCGGCATCATCACATCCAAGACGACCGCGTCGGGGCGCTCCCTGGCAATCGACTCGAGCGCCTCGACCCCGTCATGGGCCAGGGCGACCGAGTAACCATTGAAGGAAAGCGACCTGCGCAGCGACTCGCGCACCGCGCGATCATCGTCGACGACAAGTATTCGCACGGAGCCTAGTTTCGTACGAACGCCTGAGAGCGGCCTGAGAGGCGCGCCGACCGAACGACGTTGCTAGCGCTTGTCGAGGTCAATCAGGCCCAGGCGAGCGGCCTTGAGCAGCCGACGCGGCACCTTGTGCTTCTGGCCGGCCACGTTGACATTGACCAGTCCGGTTGCGGTGGCCTTCCACTGCGAGCGCCTGCTTCGGGTATTCGAGCGCGACATCCTGCGCTTGGGTACGGCCATGGTCGGGCCTAACTCCTCGTCTGGGTTTTCGGTTCGGGCGTTGTCGCGCTCGATGACCTATCTCTGGGACATGTGAGACACGCGGCCGACCTGCGACAGTTGTCGTTAAGGGTAGTCGGTGACCTGCTGGTCGCCAAAATGAGCCCGTCGGGTGGCGTCAGGTGTGCCCCGCCTGCGCCGAAACTGAAGCATGGGCGCCGCTCGCCGGCGCGTCGTATGCATGGTGTCAGTGTCGAAGCGGTTGCACTGCGCGGAGCCGGGTTGACGTGACACCCGCGGTACCCGCTAACCTACCGGTTGGTTGGTTGATTGCCTGCGCCCGCCGCAATCCCAATGGAGGGAGGACGCGCATTGGCTCCCGAGTCTGGCGCCGCGCGTATCGCGAACTGCTCCGGTTTCTACGGTGACCGGCTGTCCGCCATGCGCGAGATGCTCACCGGCGGCGAAGTGGATTACATCACCGGGGACTACCTGGCCGAGCTGACCATGCTGATCCTGGGTCGCGACCGGATGAAGAACCCGGACCGCGGTTACGCCAAGACATTCCTCACCCAACTCGAGCAGTGCCTTGGCCTGGCCCACGACCACGGGGTGCGCATCGTGGCCAATGCCGGTGGTCTGAACCCGGCCGGGCTGGCGGACGCAGTCCGGGCCCTTGCCGAGCGGCTGGGTATCCCGGCGCGGGTGGCCCATGTCGAAGGTGACGACCTGCAGCCGCGGGCCGCCGAGCTGGGACTGGGTTCGCCGCTGACCGCCAATGCCTACCTGGGCGGATGGGGCATCGCTGATTGTCTCAACGCCGGCGCCGATGTGGTGGTAACCGGCCGTGTCACCGACGCGTCGGTGATCGTCGGATCCGCTGCCGCGCACTTCGGTTGGGGACGCACCGATTACGACCAACTTGCCGGCGCCGTCGTCGCGGGCCACGTCATCGAATGCGGCACCCAGGCCACGGGCGGCAACTTCTCCTTGTTCCGGGAGATCCCTGACCTGACCTACCCCGGCTTCCCCCTGGCGGAGGTCGACGGCGACGGCTCCTCGGTGATCACCAAGCACCCCGGCACCGGCGGACTGGTCAGCGTCGACACCGTGACCGCGCAGCTTCTCTACGAGATCACCGGCGCCCGCTACGCCAACCCGGACGTGACGGCCCGGATGGACACCATCGAACTGTCAGCCGACGGACCCGACCGGGTCCGCATCAGCGGCGTGGTCGGCGAACCGCCCCCACCGACGCTGAAGGTGTCGCTGAACAGCATCGGCGGGTTCCGCAACGCCATGACGTTCGTGTTGACCGGTTTGGACATCGAGGCCAAGGCAGAGTTGGTGCGACGCCAGCTCGAGGCCACGCTGACGGTGAAGCCGGCCGAGTTGGAATGGACCTTGGCCCGCACCGACCACCCCGATGCCGACACCGAAGAGACCGCCAGCGCTTTGCTGAGTTGCGTGGTCCGCGACCCGGATCCCGCCAATGTGGGACGCAAGTTCTCCGCGGCGGCAGTCGAATTGGCGTTGGCGAGCTATCCGGGATTCACGGCCACCACTCCGCCCGGCGACGGTCAGGTGTACGGCGTCTTCACCCCTGGATACGTCGATGCGGACCAGGTGCCGCACACCGCGGTACACGCCGACGGCACTCGCAACGAAATCGCGCCTGCCACAGATACTTTGACGCTGGCCCCGGCCGATGCCCCGGCACTGCCCGACCCGTTGCCGGCCGGACCGAGCCGGCGCGTTCCGCTGGGCCTGATCGCCGGCGCCCGCAGCGGCGACAAGGGCGGTTCTGCGAATGTCGGGGTGTGGGTCCGCACCGAGGACCAGTGGCGCTGGCTGGCCAACACACTGACCGTGGAGTTGCTCAAGGAGCTGCTTCCCGAAGCGGCCGAACTCGAGGTGACCCGGCATGTGTTGCCGAACCTGCGGGCGCTGAATTTCGTGATCGAGGGAATCCTGGGACAAGGCGTGGCCTACCAGGCGCGCTTCGATCCACAAGCCAAGGGACTGGGCGAATGGTTGCGCAGCCGCCACGTCGACATTCCGGAAGGGCTGTTATGAATCTCTGGACGATCCTGTGACTCTGTGGAATACCCCGGAGCGCGAGCAACTGCGAAAGACGGTGCGTTCCTTCGCCGAACGCGAGGTCTTGCCCCATATCGATGAGTGGGAACGCAGCGGCGACCTGCCCCGCGACTTGCACCGCCGCGCTGGAGAAGCGGGCCTGCTGGGGGCGAATTTTCCCGAGTCGGTCGGCGGTGGTGGTGGTGACGGCGCCGACGCGGTGATCATCTGCGAGGAGATGCATCAGTCCGGCGCGCCGGGTGGAGTTTTCGCCTCGTTGTTCACCTGCGGTATCGCCGTGCCACACATGATCGCCTCCCGCGATGAACGACTGATCGAAACCTATGTCCGCCCGACGCTGGGCGGCGACAAGATCGGCGCGCTGGCCATCACCGAACCCGGTGGCGGTTCCGATGTCGGGCACCTGCGCACCGCCGCGGTCCGGGACGGCGATCATTACGTGATCAACGGCGCAAAGACCTACATCACCTCCGGGGTGCGCGCCGACTTCGTCGTGACCGCGGCACGTACCGGAGGGCCTGGCGCGGCGGGGGTTTCGCTGATCGTGGTCGACAAGGGTACACCCGGCTTCGAGGTGGCCCGCAAGCTGGACAAGATGGGCTGGCGGTCCTCCGACACCGCCGAACTGTCCTATACCGACGTGCGAGTGCCGGCGGAGAACGTGGTCGGCGTCGAGAACACCGGTTTCTTGCAGATTGCAGAGGCTTTCGTCTCCGAGCGTATCGGCCTGGCCGCCCAGGCGTATTCCAGCGC
>JAVROZ010000815.1:0-6206 GCA_032162485.1 Mycobacterium sp. | reverse complement strand
TGCCAAGGTGACCGCAACCGGGGCCGTCGCGGACTGGTCCGCAGCCGCGGCCGCCGCAACCGCGGGCCAGTCCATGCACCAGATCGCCAAAACGCGGGAACCTGAGGAACCTGAGGAGCCAGAAGGGTCAGAGGGAGGAGCCATCAGAATTAACCGGTGCGAACCCGGCCGATCGCCCGTCCGCACCCGCTGATCTGCAGTCGCACCTCACTGATGCGCCCGAACCCTGGGGCGGGCACACCCCGGTGACCCGGTGAGAACTCATAGCCGCAGACCCGGGCTTCCAGTCGCGTTGACGCCCCTTCCCAGTCGCCGTCGGTGACCAGCACCGTGCATCCTTTATGACGGGCACGGGCCACCACCGCCCGCGCCCGTGTCCGTGTCACCCGCCGCCCACCCAGGCCCAGTACCACCAGATCCATGCCGTCAACGAGCACCGCGGCCACCTCCACCGGATCACTTCCGGGATCCGGTATCACCGCGAGCCGGCTCAAATCCGCCCCCATTTCCACGGCCGCCAGCAACCCGATATCCGGCTGGCCGACGATGGCGGCGTTGCCTCCGCCGGCCGTCACCGTAGCCACCATGCGTAGCAGCAACGACCGCGCTCCCGACAGCACCGCCACCGTCCCCTGGGGCAACGGCGCCGACCCTGTCGGCACCAGCTCCTCCGCACGGGCAGCGATCCTTCCCCCGGACATCGCTTCCATCCGTCGGCGCAGCGATTCGAGCTGGTCAGCGCGATTTTCATGGTGATGCTCGGAGGCGAAAGCCACAGTCATAACCAGCCTCCTGAGACCAAAACATTCGAAAATATGTTCGATTGAGTCGAGTAAACACCTGCCCTCCGACAACCGTCAAGCAACGTGAGAGGCTGGTTTATGCGCTCGATGCTGGTGTGGCTCGTGGTGTGTATTGGGACATTTTGTGCGGTCACAGGGACCGCGCAAAAGGCCCCACCGGCCACCGCTGACGAGCTGGCCTGCCGACCCGCAGAGCTATTCATCACTGACGACGAGTCACCGCTGTTCGAACTGCAGGCCGATGTGACGATCGCGCTCAACGCCGCCGCGGTGACGGGCTCGACGCCCGTCGACGGTGCGTTCTGGTCCGAGGGCCTACAGCGGACAACCTTTGAACATGCTCGCCAATTTCATCTGTGTGTCGTCGACGAACCCACGTTGTACAACACCGCCGAGGCCCTGCGCCGTCAGTTCGATCAACAAGCGGTGCTGACCTTCGTCTACCTGCCCGCGAACGCCGCCGAGACAACCGCGATCACCATCACCGTGCCCGGCATCGATGTTGCGCGCTTCAATGATGCGTTTGTGGCCGACTCCGCCGCACACCACCGGTTGCTGGGCGGATCGGTCACCACCACCGACCGCACCTTGATCCTGGTCGCAGACCGAAGCGATCTGGACATCGCCCGCCGCCTCGTCGCCGAGGCCGGCGGCTGCTGGGACGACGCGACCATTGCTTACGGCAGGCGCGAGTTCGTCAACTCGGCCTAGTCGCTATGAGGCGGGCAAAGAGACACATGTCCCCTTCCAGGGGAAAATAGTCCAGGATGAGGGCGCGGCTACTCCCATTCGATGGTGCCGGGCGGTTTGCTGGTGATATCCAGCACCACGCGATTGACCTCGCGCACCTCGTTGGTGATGCGCGTCGAGATGCGCTCGAGCACCTCATAGGGCACCCGGGTCCAGTCTGCGGTCATGGCGTCCTCACTGGAAACCGGACGCAACACAATCGGGTGCCCGTAGGTACGGCCGTCGCCCTGCACACCCACCGAGCGGACATCACCCAACAACACCACCGGACACTGCCAGATCTGGTTGTCCAGCCCCGCCGCCGTCAACTCCTCGCGCGCGATCGAGTCTGCGCGCCGCAACGTCTCCAACCGCTCCGCGGTGACCTCGCCGACGATCCTGATGCCCAAGCCCGGCCCCGGGAACGGTTGCCGCCCAACGATTTCCTCCGGCAGACCCAACTCCCGTCCGACCGCACGAACCTCGTCTTTGAACAGCAGCCGCAACGGCTCGACGAGGGTGAACGTCAGGTCGTCGGGCAGGCCGCCGACGTTGTGGTGGCTCTTGATGTTCGCGGTGCCGCTGCCTCCGCCGGACTCCACCACGTCGGGATACAACGTCCCCTGCACCAGGAACTGAACCTCCGAACCCGTGTCGCCCACGATATCCAGTACCGCGCCCTCGAAGGCCCGGATGAATTGGCGGCCGATGATCTTGCGCTTGCCCTCGGGGTTGGTCACACACGACAGCGCATCGAGGAACGTCTTCGCCGCGTCCACGGTCACCAGATTGGCTCCGGTGGCAGCGACGAAATCGCGTTCCACCTGAGCCCGCTCACCGGCCCGCAGTAACCCGTGGTCGACGAAGACACAGGTCAACCGGTCACCGATGGCCCGCTGCACCAACGCAGCGGCCACCGCGGAATCCACCCCGCCGGACAGGCCACAGATCGCGCGGCCGTCGCCGATCTGCGCACGCACCTGCTCGATCAGCGCATTGGCGATATTGGCGGGTGTCCATTCCGCACCGATCCCGGCGAACTCATGCAGAAATCGGCTAAGCACCTGTTGGCCGTGGGGGGTGTGCATCACCTCCGGGTGGTACTGGACGCCGGCCAGGCCACGTTCCCGCGCCTCGAAGGCGGCCACCGCCGCGCCCGCGCTGCTGGCCACCACCTCGAATCCGTCCGGCGCCGCAGTAACCGCGTCGCCGTGGCTCATCCACACCGGTTGGACCGCGGGCAGATCCGAATGCAGTTGACCACCAAGGACTTTCAACTCAGTGCGGCCATACTCGCTGGTGCCGGTGTGGGCCACGGTCCCCCCCAGTGCTTGCGCCATGGCCTGGAATCCGTAGCAGATGCCGAACACCGGCAGACCCAGGTCGAACAACGCCGGATCCAGTTGCGGGGCACCCTCGGTGTAGACGCTGGCCGGCCCACCCGACAGCACCAGCGCCAGCGGGTCGCGGGCCCGGATTTCCTCGACTGCAGTGGTATGCGGAATGACCTCGGAGAACACCCGCGCCTCGCGGATCCGACGGGCGATCAACTGGGCATACTGTGCACCGAAATCGACCACCAACACAGGCCGCGGCGACGCTGATTCCACGAACTCACTCTAGTGGCTGCCAGCGTCTGCCTTGCCGAGCGGGAGTCCCCGTCCAGCAAAGTGCCAGCCCAGTATCATTCTCACAATTGGTGAAGAGTTTGGTTGGGAGTCGACGTGCGGGCTACAGGCAAGGTCGTTCGTTTTGACGAAGCGCGCGGTTATGGCTTCATTGCCCCGGACGACAGTGGCGAGGATGTCTTTCTGCACGCTAATGATCTGGAAATGGAGAAGCGACAAGCCAAACCGGGTGCCCGAGTCTCCTTCGAGGTCGAAGAAGGCAATCGAGGCAAGTTCGCGACAGAGGTCCGCCTGTCAACAGATCCGGGCCCGCCGGACCACCGCGATTCCGATGGAGCCGACGCACTGTCGCCGGCAGACGATTACTTCGATGTGCTGACGGTCGAGGAATTTCGGCACGTGGTGACCGAGAAGTTGTTGCACATAACACCGCCACTGACGGCCCCGCAGATTCTCAGCGTGCGAAGCGGCTTCGAGGAGCTGGCCCGTAAACAGGGGTTGATCGATTCATAGCTCCTCGCTCGGCCCTTTACTAGGCGCGGAGCGCGAACGCGGTGCGCAGCGCGTCGACGGCGTCGGCGGGCCCGTCGAACTTGATTTGCCGCATTGCCGTCGCACGCTTGGCCGCGGTGGCACCCAGGCGGACGGCCACCAGATCCGCTGCGCTGGCCGTGATCGTCACCGCCGGTTCGCCGCGAGGGCCCGCGAGACGAGCGTGCTGCACTGCGAACTCGAAACGCCGGCCGTCGATCTCGACCCGGTATGTACCACTGACGTTCACCGCATCAGCTGAATTGAAGCCCAGCAGGATTCCGGCCAGGAATCCGTTCAACGGCGATACTGGACCCTCGCCGACCGGATCGAGCCGATCCAGCCCAAACAAAGCCACGCTCTGGATGATCGGTAACACCCGCTGCCAGGCGGTGTCGCTCAGGGTGTAGACGGTGCGCCCGATCGGTGCCGGTAAGTCGGCACGGTCGACGAGCCCGGCATCCTGCAGCTCTTTGAGTCGCTCGGCGAGCAGGTTGGTCGCGATCCCGGGTAACTCTGCACGCAGATCACCGTAACGACGGGGTCCGCCGACCAGCTCGCGCAGGATCAGCAACGTCCATCGCTCGCCCAGGACGTCAAGCCCGCGCGCGATGGGGCAGTTCTGGTTGTAGTTGCGGGTGGGCACTCTCTACACAGTAAGGACGACAGACACTTTTCTCAAGTCACTACTTGATTTATTTGTCTATTAGCTTTAGTTTTCAATCATGCGCCCTCATCCGATCTTCCGTGATCACCCGATTCCCGCCCTCGCCTTCATCTGCCTGTCCGTCTTCGTCATCAGCGTCGACGCCACGATCGTCAACGTGGCGCTCCCCACGTTGTCGCGCGAACTGAGCGCTGACACCGCCCAACTGCAGTGGATCGTCGATGCGTACACCCTGGTCATGTCCGGACTGCTGCTGTCGGCCGGCAGCCTGAGCGACCGCTACGGCAGACGCGGTTGGCTCAGTGCCGGCCTCGTACTGTTCGCGATCACCTCCGGCGTTGCGGCGCAAGCGAATTCGGCAGACGCGCTCATCGCTGCGCGTGCTGCCATGGGAGTTGGTGCAGCGGTGATCTTCCCGACCACGCTGGGACTGATCAGCAATATCTTCACCAACCCGGTACCTCGCGCCAAGGCGATCGGACTGTGGGCGGCTATGGTCGGTGTCGGGGTGGCCGTCGGACCGATTAGCGGCGGCTGGTTGCTCGAACACTTCTGGTGGGGCTCGATCTTCCTGGTGAACATTCCGGTCGCGATAGTGGCCATCGTCGGCGCTATCCTGTTCGTCCCGACCTCGCGGGATCCCGCGACGCCCCGCGTCGACGTCCCGGGCCTGATCCTGTCCGCGGCCGGGATTACCACGCTGGTCTACACGGTGATCGAGGCACCCGACTGGGGATGGACCGGCATTCGGGCCGCAACCGGTTTTACCTTGGCCGCAACAATTCTCGCCGGGTTCGCGCTCTGGGAACGCCGCAGCAGTCATCCGATGCTCGACGTGTCGGTGTTTGGAAACCGTCGCTTCTCGGGCGGCAGCCTGGCGGTGACCGCAGGCTTTTTGGCGTTGTTCGGATTCATCTTCGTCATCACCCAGTACTTCCAATTCATCAAGAACTACAGCGCATTCGAGACCGGGGTGCGGTTGCTGCCGGTTGCCGGTTCGATCGCCGTGGCCAGCATTCTGGGCCCCCGGTTGGTCGAACGGGTCGGCACCACCGCGGTCGTCGCCGCCGGCCTCGCGGTGTTCGCTGCCGGATTGGGCTGGGCGTCCACGGCGGACGCGGCAACCGCCTACAGCGTGATCGCCATGCAGATGCTGCTGCTCGGCGGCGGACTCGGCCTGACGACCGCCCCAGCCACCGAGGCGATCATGGGGTCCCTATCGCCCGACAAAGCCGGGGTCGGCTCGGCTGTCAACGACACCACACGAGAGCTGGGTGGCACCCTGGGCGTCGCCATCGTGGGCAGCGTCTTTGCTTCCGTGTACTCCGGCCGCCTCGGCTCAGCATCGGCGTTGGCCGGATTACCCGCCGATCTGCGCTCGGCGATGCAGCATTCAATGGCCGTGGCACACAAGGTAATCGGCGAGTTGCCTGCCGGTCCGGCCGCCGATGTCCGGCACGCGGTCAATGAGGCTTTTCTCGATGGCCTTCAGGTTGGTTCGCTGGTCTGCGCCGGTATCGCGCTGACCGCGGCGCTCGTCGTCGCGTGGCTGCTGCCGGCACGACTCGGGCAACAGACGCCGCCGGCCACCGCACCGGCGCCGGCCCTGGCTGAAACTCGCAACTCTTGATCGGCAACGGAGCAGACATGAAGGACGTCCAAATCGGCACTCAGTACTCGACTGGCGTATCGCGACACAACATCGAGCAAGCCCTCATCGCCGCCGGCAAGGACCTCGACCACCTTGCGCCCGCCGAGCTGGCGCTCGTCGAGGACTTTCACACGATGGGCCGATTCGCCACCAGCCAACTGGTAGATCTAGCCGGAATAACCAGCAAGGACATGGTG
>JAVROZ010000814.1:0-2554 GCA_032162485.1 Mycobacterium sp. | reverse complement strand
GCCCGTCTTCGCATCCACCGCGAAAATGCGCGCCGAGTCTCCGGAGTCGTTGTGCCCCCAAGAGACATTCGGATTGTTGATGCCGGCGTCAACGCCGGAAATCTCCTTGAGATTGCTATTGGTGATGGTTCCGCCGCTGGACGACGAGAGGTCGCCGTCGCGTGCCGCATCGACGGCGTTAGGGCCGGACGGATCCGTCGGGTTGCCGGGATCAGTCGGGCCACCCGGATCGCCCGGATCCGTCGGGCCCCCGGGGTTGCCCGGATCCGTCGGTCCACCCGGATCCGTCGGTCCGCCCGGATTGCCCGGCCCACTGACTTTGGTTCCCGTCGCGCCATGTGCGCCGTCGTTACCGGCAAGTTGGCCGCCCGAGCCGCCTGCTCCACCCGCACCCGGTGTCTGACCGGACCCGCCGGTGCCGCCATTGCCGCCGTCGCCCACCAAGCCGGCGTTACCCCCGGCGCCTCCGATGCCGCCGATCGCACCGGATCCACCGAGCCCACCGGCACCACCATTGCCGTACAACAACCCGCCGTTGCCGCCCCGTCCGCCCGCCGGGGCAGCCCTGGCAGCGTCGACGCCGGCTCCGCCCTGGCCCCCCGCGCCGCCGTTGCCGATCAGTCCTGCACTACCACCGTTGCCGCCGGTCTGGCCCTGCCCACCGGATCCGCCGTTTCCGCCATCGCCGTACAACAACCCGCCGGCTCCGCCGTTTTGCCCGGTGCCGGCCAACCCGTCGGCGCCGTTACCAATCAGCGCCCGGCCCAGGACCGCCCGGGTGGGTGCATTGATCAGGTCGAGCGCCGCCTGCTGCAGCGGGTTGGCGTTGGCCACCTCGGCCGCCGCGTAGGCGCCCGAGGTGGCCGTCAATAGCCGGACAAACTGCTGATGAAATGCCTCCACCTGCGCACTGAGCGCCTGGTAGTCGCGAGCATGACCGGCGAACAGCGCGGCCAGTGCCGCCGAGACCTCATCCTGCGCGGCCGCGACGACCGCGGTGGTCGGCAACGCCGCCGCGGCATTCGCGGCGCCCAACGCCGAGCCGATTCCTGCCAGATCCGTCGCCGCGGTCGACAAGAACTCGGGCACCGCAACCAAATACGACATCGCAAACCTCCAGCCAGACTTATAATCAATCGAGTGATCGTATGCATGGCAGTTCGGTTCGCGGGCAGTTTCCGTCAAATAATCAATCGTTTGATAATTAAGCTATGAGCAGACCACCCGGCATGCCAACTTGATGATCGGCGCCCGGTCAGTCCCCTGCCGTAACGGCGCCGGTGTGGTGGGCCCAGTCCCGCGGCCGCACGCGCCAGGTGCGCCGGGCGTATTCGAGTTCGGTGTAGGGCCACTGAGTCACGACGCGGCCACTGGGCGAACGGAAGTAGCTAGTGCATCGGGTCCAGATGCTGCGTTCCAAGTCGGCCGATAGCCGTTCGTTGAATCGCCTTTCGGCCTCGGGGCGTACCTCCAGGTATCCACCACGACGGGCTATCCGAGATACCGCGCTGGCCACCAGCCGGGCACCGGCCTCGAGAATGTAGACGATCGAGTTTCCGCCCTGGTTGGTGTTCGGACCGTAGAGCATGAAGAAGTTCGGGAATCCAGCGACCGCAACACCCAGGAAGGCGCTGGGGTCCGCGCCCCAACGCTCGTGCAGCCGCTGTCCCCGGACGCCGACCACGTCTATTCCCGACAGATACTGCGACGTCTCGAATCCGGTTGCCAGCACAACTGCATCGACGCCCACCGCTTCGCCGGAAGCAGTGACCACCGACGATGCCGTGACCCGCTCGATGGGATCGGTGACAAGAGTGACGTTGTCCAACTGCAACGCCCGGTAGAAGTCGTCGCCCAGCAGCACGCGCTTGCATCGGAACGGATAATCCGGTGTCAGCGCACTGCGCAGTCGATCGTCGGGCACGCAGCGCTCCAAGAACGCGGTGGCGAACTGCGACCGGGCCGCCACCACCGGGTCATCCGCCATGGTGGCCGTGTTGTCATGCTGAAACTTCCAGATCTGCCAGCGGGTGCGGCGCGCAGCCAGCGGGTTGCGCCGGAATTGAGTCAGTTCGCTTGCGCTGTAAGGTCGGTCGTCCTTTGGCACCATCCACGGCGGCGTCCGCTGAAACACCGTCAGGTGCGCAGCGATCTTGGCGAGTTCGGGAATCACCTGCACCCCACTGGCCCCGGTTCCGATAACCGCCACCCTCTTGCCGGTCAGGTCCACGCCGTGATCCCACCGTGCGGTGTGCATGAGGCTGCCGCCGAAATCGCTGAGGCCTGCGATATCGGGAAGTCGGGTCAATCCGAACAGGCCCACGGCGCAGACCACGACGTCGACGGTGAGCGTCTCTGTGGTCGTGCCGCGGTCCAGCAGTAGACCCCAGTTCCGGGAATCTGCTCTCCAGCAGGCAGACCGAACGGTGGTACCAAGCATGAGATGGCGACCGAGTCCGAAATCGTCGACCACCGATTCCAGATAGGACAGGATCTCGGGCTGCCGGGCATAGGTGCGGCTCCAGGACCTGTTGGGCGCGAAGGAAAACGAGTA
>JAVROZ010000813.1:0-5963 GCA_032162485.1 Mycobacterium sp. | reverse complement strand
CTCCGGGCCACCGATTTCGCATGCGTGGCATCGCCGGCCCCGAGCGCCGCGCCGACCAGCGCCTGTGCCGCGACGGCAAGCGAATCAAGCATCAGGGCAAGGAAAGTCCAAAGCTGCAACACCACTTGGTGGGCAGCGAGGGCTGCGACACCGAACCTGGCGGCCACCGCTCCGGCGGAGACGAAGCAGACTTGAAAGGCCAGGCTCCGCACGAACAGATCGCGGCCCAGCACCAATTGGGCGCGCAGCACGGACCGCTTTGGCCGCAGCGGTGTTCGCTCACGCAGCAAGGCAGTCAGGAACAGCACCGCCGCCACCCACTGGCCGACCAGATTAGCCACCGCTGAACCGACCAGCTCCCATCGGGGGAAGCCCAGCCAGCCGTAGACCAGCAGCGGGCACAACAGCGCCGATAGCGAGAAGCCGGCAGCCACAAAACGCAATGGCCGTACCTGCTCCTGGACGCCGCGCATCCAACCGTTGCCGGCCAGCGAGATCATAATCGCGGGCGCACCGATGATCGCGATCCGCAGCCAGGGCAGGGCGGCGGCGGCAATCTCGTCGCCTTCGCCTTTGGCTCCGGTGACGACCGAGAGCAGCGGCACCGCAGTGGCCTGTACAACGACGACGACCAGCACGCCCAGACTCAACGCCAGCCAGGTTGCGTGCACACCTTCGATGACGGCCGCCCGACGGTCACCGGCCCCGTAGTAGCGTGCCGACCGCGAAGTCGTGGCATAGGACAGAAAAACCGACTGGGAGCCGATTACGCCGAGCACCAGGCTGCCGATGGCCAGGCCCGCGAGTTGCAGCGCCCCAAGCCGGCCCACCACCGCAAGGTCGAACAGCAGATACAGCGGCTCGGCCCCTAACACGCCAAGCGCTGGCAGCGCCATTGCCGCGATCTGCCGGCCGCCCACAGCGGGTCGGCCTGTCTCGGTCAAGGTGAGTCAGCCCAGGGCGGCGCGCAGCGATGCCACAACGTCGCCGATCGAGCCTGAAGTCGAATAACCGGCGGCCAACCGGTGACCACCACCACCGAAGCTGGACGCGACGGCGGACAGATCGATGTCGCTCTTGCCGCGCATCGATACCGACCACTGCTCCGGGTCGACCTCCTTGAACACCGCCGCCACCTCGGCCTGCTGCGTTGTGCGCACGATGTCTACGACACTTTCGACTTCCTCGGGACGAGAGCCGACCCAATCCCGGTGGTCGACAACGGCATAAACCAGGCCCCGCCCATTGACCGCCTCGGGAACCAACTCCGCAGAGCCCAGCACCCGCGACAGCAGCGGCAGCCATGCGAACGGATGGCTGTCCATCAGCGACCTGCTGATCGCCGCGTTGTCCACACCGATGTCGATCAGCCGCGCGGCCAGCCGTAGGGCACGCGCGCTGGCCCACCGAAACGACCCGGTGTCGGTGGTCAGTCCGGCATAAATGCAGTGCGCCACACCCAGGTCTATCGGTTTACCCCAGGCGTCGAGCACGTCGGCGACCATCATCGTCGTCGAATCCGCGGACGGGTCAACGAAATTCGCAGTGCCGAACAAACAATTGGAGGCGTGATGGTCGATGACCAGAAGCGGCTGGTCGGGACCGGCCAGAACCCGCAGTCCGCCGAGCCGATGGATGCTGGGGACATCGACGGTCACCACGAGATCGATGTCGCGTCGCAACTCCTCCGGGCTCACCAGCAGATCACAGCCGGGAAGCGAGCGCAGCGACTCCGGGAGTTGCGCCGGCGTGGCGAAGCTGACCTGAACCTTCTTGTCGGACTTGTCGAGTACCGCGGCGAGCGCGAGTCCGGCGCCAATGGTGTCCGCGTCGGGGTGGACATGACAGATCACCGCGACCGTGTCGGCGGCCGACAGCAACTCGGCGGCGCCGACCGCGTCGACGCGCGCCCCTTGCAGACGCGCCATGCCGGTCAGCTCAGTCTTCTGGTCGCTCAACGTCATCGGTGTCTCCCCCGCGAGCGGGTGGTTCCCCCACAGCTTCGATCCCCTCAGAATCAGGATCGCTAAGTCCCCGTGCGGCCTGCGGTTCGGCGGCCGCCCCACTCTCACGGTACGGGTCGGCCTCCCCTGCCGGTTTCGCGCCCACCCGGACCCGGGCCAGATCGGCGTCCGCTGCGCGGGCGCGAGCCAACAACTCCTCCATCCGATGCACGGTGTCGGTGGTCGTGTCCCGACTGAAGGTCAGGGTGGGTGTGAAGCGCACGCCGGTACCCGCCCCGACTTTGGAGCGCAGCACACCCCTGGCCCGCTCCAGCGCAGCGGCGGCACCGGCATAGTCCGGCTCGTCATCCAGCGTCGGTCCCATGACCGTGTAGAAGATGGTCGCGTCGTGCAGGTCGGCGGTCACCTTCGTATCGGTGATGGTGACCCCAACCAGCCCCGGATCCTTGATCTCGTACTCGATCGCGGAGGCCACGATCGTGTTGATCCTCTTGGACAGCCGGCGTGCCCGAGCGGGATCAGCCATGCCTGGCGCTCGTCACGATGGTCATGACCGTGCCTTCTCAACGAGTTCGAAGGACTCGATGATGTCGCCCTCCTTGATATCTGAGTAGCCCAGTGTCAGACCGCATTCGAAACCCTCGCGGACCTCGGTGACGTCGTCCTTCTCCCGGCGCAGCGAGTGAATCGAGAGGTTCTCGGTGACCACGATGTTGTCCCGCAGCAACCGAGCCTTGGCATTGCGACGCACCACACCCGAGCTGATCATGCAGCCGGCGATGATGCCGACCTTCGAAGACCGGAAGATCGCCCGGATCTCCGCGCGGCCCAACTGGTTCTCCTCGTAGATCGGCTTGAGCATGCCGCGCAGGGCCTTCTCAATTTCGTCGATCGCCTGGTAGATCACCGAGTAGTAGCGGATCTCGACGCCCTCGCGGTTGGCCAGCTCGGTCGCCTTGCCTTCTGCGCGCACGTTGAAGCCGATGATCACCGCATCCGAAGCCGACGCCAGGTTGACGTTGGTTTCGGTGATGCCACCGACCCCGCGGTCGATGACGCGCAGCGCCACCTCGTCGTCGATCTCGATCCCCATCAGGGCCTCTTCCAGCGCCTCGACGGTACCGGCGTTGTCGCCCTTCAGGATCAGGTTCAGCTGGCTGGTTTCCTTCAGCGCCGAGTCCAGGTCCTCCAGGCTGATCCGCTTACGACTGCGTGCCGCCAGGGCGTTGCGCTTGCGGGCGCTGCGCCGGTCGGCGATCTGTCGGGCGATGCGGTCCTCGTCGACCACCAGCAGGTTGTCTCCGGCACCGGGCACCGACGTGAAGCCGATGACCTGGACCGGCCGCGACGGCAGCGCATCGTGGACGTCGTCGCCGTGCTCGTCGACCATGCGGCGGACGCGCCCGTAGGCATCGCCGGCGACGATCGAGTCGCCGACGCGCAGGGTGCCGCGTTGAATCAACACGGTTGCCACCGGACCGCGACCACGGTCCAGATGTGCCTCGATGGCAACACCCTGGGCCTCCATGTCCGGGTTGGCGCGCAGGTCCAGGGCGGCATCGGCGGTCAGCAGCACCGCTTCGAGCAGCGCCTCGATGTTGGTGCCCTGTTTGGCCGAAATATCGACGAACATCGCGTCGCCGCCGAATTCCTCTGCCACCAGACCGTATTCGGTGAGCTGTGACCGGATCTTGGTCGGATCCGCGCCCTCCTTATCGATCTTGTTGACCGCCACCACGATCGGCACGTCGGCGGCCTGAGCGTGGTTGATGGCCTCAACCGTCTGCGGCATGACGCCGTCGTCGGCCGCGACCACCAGGATGGCGATGTCGGTGGCCTTGGCACCACGGGCACGCATGGCGGTGAACGCCTCGTGACCCGGGGTGTCGATGAAGGTGATCGGCCGCTCGTTGCCGTCGTGGTCGACGCTCACCTGGTAAGCACCGATGTGCTGGGTGATGCCGCCGGCCTCGGCCTCGCGGACGTTGGCCTTCCGGATGGTGTCCAGCAGCCGGGTCTTGCCGTGGTCGACGTGACCCATCACCGTCACCACCGGCGGACGGGTCTGCAGGTCGTCCTCGCCGCCCTCGTCCTCGCCATAGGTCAGGTCGAAGGATTCCAGCAGCTCACGGTCTTCGTCCTCGGGGCTGACGACCTGGACGACGTAATTCATCTCGCCGCCGAGCAGTTCCAGCGTCTCGTCGCCGACCGACTGGGTCGCAGTCACCATCTCGCCGAGGTTGAACAGCGCCTGCACCAGCGCGGCCGGGTTGGCGTTGATCTTGTCGGCGAAGTCGCTCAGCGACGCGCCGCGGGCCAGCCGGATGGTCTCACCGTTGCCGTGCGGCAACCGCACGCCACCGACGACCGGCGCCTGCATGTTCTCGTACTCGGCGCGTTTCGCCCGCTTGGACTTACGGCCACGCCGCGGCGCACCGCCGGGACGGCCGAACGCACCGGCCGCTCCACCGCGCTGGCCGGGACGACCACCGCCGCCTCCACCGGGACCACCACCACCGGGACGGCCACGGAAACCGCCGCCGCCGGCGCCGGGTGCGGCACCGACGTTGCCGCCGCCACCGCCGCCGCGGTAGTTACCGCCGCCACCATCGGAGCGTGGGCCACCAGGGCCGCCGGGCCGGGCACCGCCGGGCCGGGGGCCGCCGCCGGTACGCGCCGGACGCGGTCCACCGGCGGCGCCGCCGGGACGTGGCGGCATGCTGCCGGGCGAAGCTCCGCCCGGTCGCGGCGCACCAGGCCTGGGCGCACCGGGGCGCGGAGCCTGCGGGTGCGGACGCGGGATGGGCCGGTCAACGGGCTGGGCCGACGAGAACGGGTTGTTACCGACGCGTGGCGTGCGGACGCCTGGCTTCGGCGCCGGGCCCGGGCGCGGCCCGGGTGTCATGCCGGGCGCCGGAGCCTGGGGGCTGGGCGCCTGACCCGGGGCGGGTGCCGTCGGCGCGGAAGCGACCGGGGGGGCCGGAGCCGCGGGCTTGGCGGCCGCCGATGCCGGCGGGGCGGGGGCGGCCGGACGGCCGGGGGCCGCGGGCTTGACGGATGCGCCGGTCGGCGCGCCGTTGCCGGCTGATTTGTCGATCGCCTGGTCGAGGGCGCGGTCGAGGGCCGCATCAGGGGCCGTCGCAGCTGGACTGGCAGCCGGAGCTGCCGCTACCTGGTCGGGGGCCTTAGCCGCCCCTGTTGCGGGGCCGGCTTGCGGGCTTCGTGCCGCGACTTTTTCGGGGGCGGGCTTGCTGCCGCCGAATGCCTCGCGCAGCCGACGCGCTACCGGCGCTTCCACTGTCGACGAGGCCGATTTGACGAATTCGCCCTGTTCATTCAGTCGGGCGAGCACTTCCTTGCTGGTGACACCGAGTTCCTTAGCCAACTCGTGTACGCGGGCCTTACCTGCCACTACATCTCCTGTCTATGGAGGCGACAGACGTGGGCCGCGCCTCGGTTTTAGCTATGACACATGGTCATCGGGACTTCACGGTGTGCTCATGTTCTTTGCTGCCTCTTCTGTCGCCCGGTGGAACGAACGCGCCTAGAGAATCGACGTGCTCGACCACCGCGGATGTGTCCGGTGAACCGGTGATGCGCAGCGCTCTGGTGAAAGCCCGCCGTCGGATCGCTTGTTGCACGCACTGCTGCACGGGATGCAACCAAGCACCCCGCCCCGGCAGGCTTCTGGCAGTGTCAACGATCACGGCGTAGATGCCATTCCCGTCCGACTCCGCCACCACTCGAAGCAGTTCGACGGCCAACTCTCGCTTCCGGCACCCGACACACGTCCGCACCGGTCCGCTGGGGGTGTCCGGGCTTCGGAGCGCCGAGGCCGAAGGCTCGCGCTGGATCACGGCTAAGTCTAGCGTCACTGAGCGCTTCGCTCGAACCACCCATCCGTGCGGGCTAGCGTTCGTGCGCCATTCCGTGACTGGCGCCCTGTTCGGGTTCGCTCTCTGACTGGCCCGGCGCGTCACCGCGGATGTCAATGCGCCA
>JAVROZ010000812.1:0-13640 GCA_032162485.1 Mycobacterium sp. | reverse complement strand
TCCTCGGCTGAAATGTCGGGTCCGCTCGTCAATGGTCGCGCGGGCCTCGCGGGCCCGGTCGATGACGTGGTGGGCGTCGAGGTGACGATCGACGGCTTGTTGGTCATCGCCGATCGGTTGCACCTGGTCGATTTCCCAGTGGCGCTTGGGATCCGGCCCAACATCCCACAAGAAGACCTCCGGGACATCGTCTGGGAGCAGGTGGGCCGCGACCTCACCGCGCAGGGCGTGTTGGATCACAACGGTCAGCCCCACCCCGGCGTCGCCACGATGGTCGACACGGTCAGCAGGGCGGACCGGACGCTGGAGTGTCGTTGGTGGCGCCGCGATGTCGGTGGCGCGATGGTCCGATTTGTGGTGTGCCGCAAGGACGAAACGCATGTCGTCGTGGCGCGCGACGGCGACATGCTGGTGCTGCAGTTGGTGGCTCCGCAGGTTGGTCTCGCCGGGATGGTGACGACCGTGCTGGGTCCGGCCGAACCCGCCAGCGTCGAACCGCTTACGGGGCTGGCGAGCGAATTGGCAGAGTGCACCACCGCGGCGCAACTCTCCCGGCACGGCGTGCCACCGGCCCAGGCACGCATCTACGCCGAGATCGTCACCAACCCGACCAGCTGGGTGGAGATCATCGCGACACAACGCCATCCCGGCGGCACCACGACCCATACGCCGGCGGCTGCAGGTGTCCTTGATTCCGAACACGGCCGGCTGGTGTCGCTGCCCCGGCGAGTCGGCGGCGAGCTCTATGGCAGTTTCCTGGCCGGTACGCAGCAGAATCTGCAGCGCGCGCTGGACAGCTTGGTAGAGCTGCTGCCCGCCGGCTCCTGGTTAGATCACGCGCAAGCCTCCGCCCGAGGCTGACTTCCCAACCGCCCGATACGAATTCAGAAAGAGACACCACAGTGGACCAGCCCGGGAACGAATATGACAGCGACGATCTCGGTGCGCTCGATTTCTCCGGCGGCACCGCCGTCGAGCAGTCGTCTCTGGATGCGCTGGGCGATTACGCCCCGCCGTCCGAAACCCTTGACACGCAGGCCGGCGGGACGGAACTGGATGCCCTCGAAGGCCTCACGGATTCCGAAGACGAACCCGACCTCGCGCAGTTCACCGTGACCAATCCGGCTGGGTCGGTGTCAGTGACGGCGTTGATGGACGGTCGGGTCCAGCACGTCACGGTGACCGACAGAGCGTCGAGCATGAGTGAAGCGGGCCTCGCTGAAGAGATCTTCGTCATTGCCGATGTGGCCCGGCAGAAGGCGCGGGCCGCCCAGCACACCTTCATGGTCGAGAACATGGGCGAGATGACGGGCGAGGGCGACGAGCAGAATGCCCTTCTGCACGAGTTCGTCGGGATGACCCTGAACCTCCCGACGCCGGAAGAGGCGGCCGCCTACGAGGCACAGGTCTTCGAATCACGGTACGAGGTCGATTACACGGCCCGGTACAACGGTGATCAATGACTGATCGCTTGGCCGGTATGTTCGACAGTGCTGTCGGCATGCTCCCGTTGTCGGAGGCAAGGTCACTGGACCTGTTCACCGAGATCACCAATTACGACGAATCGGCCTGTGACGCCTGGATCGGGCGGATCCGATGCGGCGACACCGACCGGGTGACGCTCTTTCGTGGCTGGTACTCGCGCCGGAACTTCGGGCAGCTTTCGGGCGCCGCGCAGATCTCGATGAGCACTCTCAACGCCAGGGTCCCCATCGGGGGGCTGTACGGCGACATCACCTATCCGGTCACGTCACCGCTCGCGATCACCATGGGTTTCGCTTCATCCGAAGCGGCGCAGGGGAATTACGCGGATGCGCTCGAGGCCATGGACGCCAGTGCGGTCGCCGGATCAGAGCACCTGGTGTCGTGGCTCAAGGCGGTGATCTACGGCGCAGCCGAACGTTGGACCGACGTGATCGACGAGGTCAAGGGTTCCGGGAAATGGCCGGACAAGTTCCTCACCGGTGCCGCCAGTGTCGCGCACGGCGTTGCCGCGGCCAACCTTGGGCTGTTCACCGAGGCCGAACGCCGCCTCACCGAAGCCAATGATTCGCCGGCCGGTGAAGCATGTGCGCGGTCCATCGCGTGGTTTCTGGCGATGGCGCGGCGCAGCCAGGGCAACGAGGATGCCGCGGTCGCCCTGTTGGAGTGGTTGCAGACCACCCATCCGGATCTGCAAGTCGCCGCGGCACTGAAGGATCCCTCATACCGGCTGAAGACGACCACGTCCGAGCAGATCGCCTCACGCTCGGATCTTTGGGACCCGGGCAGTGTGGTGACCGACAATTCCGGTCGCGAGCGACTGCTGGCCGAAGCCCAGGCCGAGCTGGAACGCCAGATCGGGCTCAGCCGGGTCAAGACGCAGATCGAGCGGTACCGCGCGGCGACGTTGCTGGCCCGAGTCCGCGCCGCCAAGGGAATGAAGGTCGCCCAGCCCAGCAAGCACATGATCTTCACCGGGCCGCCCGGTACCGGCAAGACCACGATCGCTCGCGTGGTCGCGAACATTCTGGCCGGTCTCGGTGTCATCGCCGAACCCAAACTCATCGAAACGTCGCGGAAAGACTTCGTCGCCGAATACGAAGGCCAGTCGGCTGTCAAGACCTCCAAGACGATCGATCAGGCCATGGGTGGCGTGCTGTTCATCGACGAGGCCTATGCGCTGGTGCAGGAACGGGACGGGCGCAACGACCCGTTCGGGCAGGAGGCGATGGACACCTTGTTGGCGCGGATGGAGAACGACCGCGACCGACTGGTGGTGATCATCGCCGGCTACAGCAACGACATCGATCGGTTGCTGGAAACCAACGAGGGGTTGCGGTCGCGCTTTGCCACCCGCATCGAGTTCGACACCTACACCCCCGAGGAATTGCTAGAGATCGGCAAAGTCATTGCCACAGCCAATGATTCGACGCTGACTAGCGAAGCCGCAGACGAGTTCCTGGAGGCGGCCAAACTGCTGCACGCCCGGACGTTGCGCGGCCGGCATGCCCTCGACATCGCCGGGAACGGCCGCTACGCACGGCAATTGGTCGAGGCAGCCGAGCAGTGTCGCGATATGCGGCTGGCACAGGGCCTCGACATCGAGGCTCTGGACGTGGACCGACTACAAGAGATCACCGGCGCGGACATGGCCGAGGCAATCGCCGCGGTGCATGCACAACTCAACATGAAAGAGTGAAACATGGGGCTTCGCCTGACCACCAAGGTTCAGGTTAGCGGCTGGCGCTTCCTGCTCCGCCGAGTCGAGCATGCCATCGTGCGGCGAGACACCCGCATGTTCGATGATCCCTTGCAGTTCTACAGCCGATCGGTCGGGCTCGGCATCGCCATTGCGGTCATGATCCTGGTGGGCGCGGTGATGCTGGCGTACTTCAAGCCCCAAGGCAAGCTCGGCGGAACCACTCTGCTCACCGATCGTGCGACCAACGAGCTCTACGTGATCCTGTCGGGGCAGTTGCACCCCGTCTACAACCTGACCTCCGCACGACTGGTGCTGGGCAATCCATCCGAGCCTGCCGCCGTGAAGTCCTCCGAACTGAGCAAGCTGCCGCTGGGCCAGACCCTTGGTATCCCGGGCGCCCCCTATGCCACACCGGTGCACGGCGGCAGTGTCTCGACCTGGACGCTGTGCGACACCGTCGCCAGGGCCGATACCGCTTCGCCGGCGATACAGACATCGGTGATCGCGATGCCTGCGCAGATCGATCCTTCGATCGACCCGGTTGAGGCGAACGAGGCGCTGCTGGCGAACTTTCAGGGACAGCAGTGGATCGTCACTGCCAAGGGCCGGCACTCGATCGATCTCGACGACCGGGCCCTTACGTCGGCGATGGGTATACCCGTCACCGCCAAGGCCGTCCCCATCTCCGAGGGCATGTTCAACGCCCTTCCCAGCCAGGGCGCTTGGCAGCTGCCGCCGATACCTGGGGCTGGCGCGCCGAATACCCTTGGCCTCTCCGACGATCTGGTGATCGGGTCGGTGTTCCAGATCCACACCGAAAAAGGTCCGCAGTACTACGTGGTGCTGCCCGACGGCATCGCCATGGTGAACTCGACCACCGCGGCGGCACTGCGCGCCACCCAATCCCACGGGCTGGTCGCGCCTCCCGCGGTGGTACCGAGTGTGGTGGTGCAGATTCCGGAACGGGTTTATGCCTCACCCCTGCCCAGTGAACCGCTCAAGATCCTGTCCCGTCCCGACGAGCCGACCCTGTGCTGGAGTTGGGAACGCGCGGCCGGCGACCAAGCACCCAAGACGACAGTGCTGTCCGGCCGGCATCTGCCGATACCCGCATCACTGATGAGTACCGGAATCAAGCAGATCCAAGGCAGCGCCACCATTTACATCGACGGTGGGAAATTCATCCAACTGCAGTCTCCTGATCCGCGCTACGGAGAATCGATGTACTACGTCGACCCCGAAGGGGTTCGCTACGGGGTGCCGAACGCCGATTCGGCCAAGGCGCTTGGGCTGGGCTCACCGAAAACCGCGCCTTGGGAAATCATTCGGCTGCTGGTTGACGGTCCGGTGTTATCCAAAGACGCCGCCATGTTGGAGCACGAAACGCTACCGTCAGACCCGAGCCCCCGAAAAGTTCCGGGCGGTACCCCGGGAGCGCCGCAGTGAAGACGGGCAAATTATGACGACGAAGAAGTTCACCCCGACCATCACGCGCGGTCCCCGGCTGACCCCGGGCGAAATCAGCCTCACCCCGCCCGAAGACCTCGGCATTGATATTCCCGCCTCCGGCGTCCAGAAGGCGCTGCCCTTTGTCATGGGGGGCTGCATGGTCGGCATGATCGCGATCATGCTGGCCGGGGGCACCAAGCAGTTGTCGCCCTACATGCTGATGATGCCGCTGATGATGGTCATGATGATGGTCGGGGGCATGGCCGGTGGCAGCGGCGGGGGCGGCAAGAAGGTGCCGGAAATCAACGCCGACCGCAAGGAATACCTGCGCTATCTGGCTGGTCTGCGCGCTCGGGTGACGTCCTCGGCCAGCGCTCAGGTGGCGTTCTTCAGTTTCCATGCACCGCACCCCGAGGATCTGCTGTCGATCGTCGGCACGCAACGGCAGTGGTCGCGGCCGGCCAACAGCGACTTTTACGCGGCCACTCGCATCGGGATCGGCGACCAACCGGCGGTGGACCGTCTGTTGAAGCCGGCCGTCGGCGGCGAATTGGCGGCCTCAACTGCGGCGCCCCAGCCTTACCTGGAACCGGTCAGCCACATGTGGGTGGTGAAGTTTCTGCGTACCCACGGTCTGATCCACGACTGCCCGAAGTTGCTGCAGCTACGCACCTTTCCGACGATCGCGATCGGCGGCCACCGCCCGAACGCGGACCGGTTGTTGACCGCGATGATCTGTCACCTGGCGGTCTTTCATCCGCCGGACCTCCTGCAGATCCGGGTGCTCACCGAAGACCCTGATGACCCCGAATGGTCTTGGCTGAAATGGCTTCCGCACGTTCAGCATCAGACCGAGACCGACGCCGCGGGGCCGGTCCGGATGATCTACACCCGCCCCGACGGTCTGGCCGATCTGGCCGCACGCGGTCCGCACGCCCCCGATGCTCTGCCCACCGGCCCCTACGTCGTCGTCGTCGATCTCACCGCAGGCAAGGCGGGGTTCCCGCCGGACGGCCGGGCCGGCGTCACGGTGATCACGCTGGGCAACCACCGCGGGTCGACCTACCGAATCCGCGTCAACGAGGACGGCACCGCCGACGACCGGTTGCCGGGCCAGCAGTTCCGCTTGGTCACTTCGACTTTCGACAGCATGACGCCGCTAGAGGCCAACCGGCTGGCCAGAAAATTGGCCGGCTGGTCGATCACCGGGACCATCTTGGACAAGACGCAACGCGTGCAGAAGAAAGTGGCCAGTGAGTGGCACCAGCTGGTCAACGCCAAGAGCGTCGAGGAGGTGACGCCGAGTCGCTGGCGGATGTACACCGACACCGACCGTGACCGGCTGAAGATTCCGTTCGGGCACGAACTCAAGACCGGCAACGTGATGTACCTCGACATCAAGGAAGGTGCGGAGTTCGGCGGCGGACCACACGGCATGCTGATCGGCACCACCGGGTCCGGAAAGTCCGAATTCCTGCGCACCCTCATCCTGTCGTTGGTGGCGATGACCCACCCGGACCAAGTCAACCTGCTGCTCACCGACTTCAAAGGCGGCTCGACTTTCCTTGGCATGGAGAAGCTTCCGCACACGGCGGCCGTCGTCACCAACATGGCCGAGGAGGCTGAGCTCGTCAGCCGGATGGGTGCGGTGCTTACCGGAGAACTCGACCGACGCCAGAACATCCTGCGGCAGGCGGGCATGCAGGTCGGCGCCGCCGGCGCCCTTTCCGGTGTGGCCGAATACGAGAAGTTCCGCGAGCGCGGTGCGGACTTGGCGCCGTTGCCAACGCTTTTCGTTGTTGTCGACGAGTTCGCCGAGCTGCTGCAGAGTCACCCCGACTTCATCGGACTGTTCGACCGAATCTGTCGTGTGGGGCGGTCACTGCGGGTCCATCTCCTGTTGGCCACCCAGTCACTGCAAACCGGCGGCGTCCGCATCGACAAGTTGGAGCCGAACCTTACCTACCGAATCGCATTGCGTACCACCAGTTCTCATGAGTCCAAGGCGGTCATCGGCACTCCCGAAGCGCAGTACATCACCAATAAAGAGAGCGGCGTCGGGTTTCTGCGGGTAGGCATGGAGGACCCCGTCAAGTTCAGCACCTTCTACATCGGCGGTCCCTACATTCCCCCGGCGAGCGCAATCACCAACGGCGACGGCGGACGGGATGGTTCGCCGGTCGCCAGGCAGGCTGGGCGAATCCGTAAGTTCACCGCGGCTCCTCTGGTCGAAGAGGCGGTTACCCAATGACCCGCGCCGGCGACGATGCAGTGGGAGAAGCGATGTGGAGGAGCGGCGCAGATGACAGAAGCTGATGTACGTGCGCTGCGCGAGGTGGTGCTCGACCAACTGGGCACCGGCGAATCGCGGGCGTACAAGATGTGGCTTCCGCCGCTATTAGATCCGACGCCACTGAATGAGCTCGTCGCCCGAGACCAGCGACAGCCCTTGCGATTTGCGCTCGGAATCATGGACGAGCCGCGTCGGCACCTGCAGGAGGTCTGGGGCGTCGATGTGTCCGGCGCGGGCGGCAACATCGGCATCGGCGGCGCACCGCAGACCGGGAAGTCGACGCTGCTGCAGACCTTGGTGATGTCGGCCGCCGCCACGCATTCCCCCCGCAACGTCCAGTTCTACTGCATCGACCTCGGCGGTGGTGGTCTGATCTACCTCGAGAACTTGCCGCACGTCGGCGGCGTAGCGAACCGATCCGAGCCCGACAAGGTTTACCGGGTTGTCGCCGAGATGCAGGCCGTGATGCGGCAGCGGGAACAGCTGTTCAAAGAGCACCGGGTGGGCTCGATCGCGGTGTACCGGCAGCTGCGCAACGACCCCAATCAACCGGTCGCGGCCGATCCCTACGGCGATGTGTTCCTGGTAATCGACGGCTGGCCCGGCTTCATCAGTGAGTTCTCCGAACTCGAGGGAGCGGTACAGGATTTGGCCGCGCAGGGGTTGGCGTTCGGGGTGCATGTCATCATCTCCACGCCGCGTTGGACGGAACTGAAGTCACGCGTGCGCGACTACCTGGGCACCAAGATCGAGTTCCGGCTCGGCGACGTCAACGAGACCCAAATCGACCGGATCACCCGGGAAATCCCGGCGAATCGTCCCGGCCGGGCGGTGTCGATGGAAAAGCATCACCTGATGATCGGCGTCCCCAGATTCGATGGCGTGCACAGCGCCGAAGACATGGTGGACGCGATCACCGCAGGGGTTTCTCACATCGCGTCCCAGACAACCGAGCAGGCGCCACCGGTCCGCGTCCTGCCCGAGCGCATCCACCTGTACGAACTCGATCCGAACCCTCCCGGTCCGGAGGCGGACTACCGCACCCGTTGGGAAATTCCGATCGGCCTGCGCGAGACGGATCTGACTCCGGCCTACAGCCACATGCATTCCAACCCGCACCTGCTGATTTTCGGTGCGGCCAAGTCGGGCAAGACAACCATTGCCCACGCAATCGCACGCGCGATCTGCGCCCGCAACAGTCCCGACCAGGTGCGGTTCATGCTCGCGGACTACCGATCGGGCTTGTTGGACGCGGTGCCCCAGTCGCACCTTCTGCAGGCGGGCGCCATCAACCGCAACAGTGCGAGTCTCGATGAAGCCGTTCAGGCGCTCGCGGTCAACTTGAAGAAGCGGCTGCCGCCCAGCAACCTGACCACCACACAGCTGCGCTCGCGGTCGTGGTGGAGCGGATTCGACATTGTGCTGCTGGTGGATGACTGGCACATGATCGTCGGTGCAGCCAGCGGGATGCCGCCGATGGCACCGCTCGCGCCGTTATTGCCGGCGGCGGCGGATATCGGGTTGCACATCATTGTCACCTGTCAGATGAGCCAGGCGTACAAGGCAACCATGGACAAGTTCGTCGGCGCCGCTTTCGGGTCCGGTGCTCCGACGATGTTCCTTTCCGGTGAGAAGCAGGAATTCCCGTCCAGCGAGTTCAAGGTGAAGCGGCGCCCGCCTGGCCAGGCATTTCTCGTCTCACCCGATGGCAAAGAGGTCATCCAGGCCCCCTACATTGACCCGCCAGAAGAAGTGTTCGCAGCACCCCCAACCCCCGGTTAGGATTATTTCAGTGCCAGTTTCTAAGCCAGTTTTCGAAGCCAGTTCGAAGCCAGTTTCGAAGCAGTTGAAAAACCGGCGAAGCGGTTTCCGCTAACCCCAAGGTTTGATTCCGGTCATAGCTGACAAGTTTGGGTCCGGAACTCAAATATCGAGTCGGCATAACTAAACGAATAAAAAGACATCCAGGTATTCGTCAATAACCAACAACCGTCAAATCGGAACCGGAGAGGAGTTGATCACATGTTCTGGCACGCCATGCCACCGGAGCTGAACACCGCACGGCTGATGGCCGGAGCTGGACCGGCTCCCATGCTGGCGGCCGCCCTGGGCTGGGAGGCGCTATCGGCGGCTCTGGACGGGCAGGCCGCTGAGTTGACCGCGCGCCTGAACTCGCTCGGCGAAGCGTGGACCGGGGGCAGCAGCGATAAGGCCATCGGCTCCGCGCTGCCGATGGTGACCTGGCTGCAAACCGCTTCGACGCAGGCGAAGACACGCGGACTGCAGGCGACCGCCCAAGCTGCCGCCTACACCCAGGCGATGGCGACGACACCGTCGCTGCCGGAGATCGCGATGAACCACGTCACCACCGCGGTGCTCACGGCCACCAACTTCTTGGGCATCAACACCATCCCGATCGCCCTGACCGAGATCGACTACTTCGTCCGCATGTGGACTCAGGCCGCCCTGGCGATGGACGTCTACGAAGCCGAAACACTCGCCAACACGATGTTCGAAAAGATCGAGCCGATGACGGCCATCCTGGACCCGGGGATGAGCCAGAGCATGACGTCCAGCCCGTTGATGGGAATGCCGGCAAAGCTCGGCAGCGTGACCCCCGGCCAGCTGCAGGCGACAGCCGGACAGCTCGCGGAATTGAGCGGCCCGATGCAACAGGTCGCTCAGCCAGCCCAGCAGATGACCTCGATGTTTAGCCAGATGGGCGGCAGCGGGGGAACCGGCGCCGGAGTTGGCGAGGACGAGGGCCAGTTGGGCCTGGTCGGTACCAACGCGCTGTCCAACCACCCGCTGGCGGGTGGGTCAGGGGCAAGCGTCGGGTCGGGACTGTTACGCGGCGAGGCACTGCCGGGCGCGGGTGGCACGTTGGCCCGCACGCCGCTGATGACTGGACTGATCGACAAGCCCGTCGGTCCTGCAATGCTGCCGGCCGCGGCCGCCGGCGCATCGGCGACAGGTGGCGCGGCCCCGGTGGGTGCCGGCGCCATGGGTCAGGGTTCTCAGTCAGGCGGCAGCTCCCGGGCGGCCCTGATGGTCCCCGCTGCGGTCGCCGAAGAGGGTGACGAACCCGAGGAAGACCTGTGGGACGACGACGACGAATGGTGAGCGTCCCCAGCAAAAACAGACTTCCCGGCCAGTCCGGCCGGAAGACTTGCCAACCACGGCGAGGAATGGAAGAGAGAAAGTAGTCCAGCATGGCAGAGATGAAGACTGACGCCGCTGCCCTCGCGCAAGAGGCAGGTAACTTCGAACGGATCTCGGGTGATCTGAAGACACAGATCGACCAGGTCGAGTCCACCGCAGGTTCGCTGCAGGCTCAGTGGCAAGGCGCTGCCGGTCAGGCCGCCCAAGCCGCAGTGGTGCGCTTCCAAGAGGCCGCCAACAAGCAGAAGGCTGAGCTCGAAGAGATTTCGACAAATATCCGTCAGGCCGGCGTCCAATACTCCAGGGCCGACGAGGAGCAGCAGCAGGCGCTGTCCTCGCAAATGGGCTTCTGATTCCCCCTCAAATACCACAAAGAAACGGAAAAAAGACATGACAGAACAGCAGTGGAATTTCGCGGGCATTGAGGCCGCGGCCAGCACAATTCAGGGAAATGTCACGACCATTCACTCTTTGCTCGACGAGGGCAAGTCGTCCCTGACCAAACTCGCTGCGGCCTGGGGCGGTAGCGGTTCGGAGGCCTACCAGGGTGTTCAGCAGAAATGGGACGGCACCGCTCAGGAGCTGAACAGCTCGCTGCAGAACCTGGCTCGCACGATCAGCGAGGCCGGTCAGGCTATGCAGTCGACCGAGGGCAACGTGACGGGGATGTTCGCGTAAGCAAGGCCTTTCTGCGCGTAGAATCTCGAAGCTCGTGATCGGGCGAGTTCTACCCATCTGTGGGATCTCTCCCCTTCTCGTGCTTGAAGTCTTTTGACGAACTTCTGAGAGGTTCTGATGCCGGCCGACTATGACAAGCTCTTTCGGCCCGCTCGTGATTCCGACTCCGAAGAGGATGCCGCGCAATCATTTTTTGATCCGAATGCTTCGTATCCACCAACGGCCAAAGACAATGGCGACGCGGCGCCGCCCATTGACTGGTCGCAGCCAGTTCCTCCCCCAACTCCCCCGGCCGCAGTAGAACCAGCACCCCCGCCCGCGCCGCCGAGTCCGCCGCCAATGCCGATCGGTGAACCTTCGCTCGAGTCCCTACCGCCGCTACCCCCGCCGCCGCAATTCTCGTTCGAGCCACCGCAGGCGGCCGCCTCGCCGGCGAGCGGGCCCGCTGACGCGCGGTCCAAACCTCCGCGGCCCCCAATGCCCATCGGCGGTCCGCTCCCCACGCCCGAGCCACCGCCACCGTCCCCCGAGGCGCCACCTGAGCCGCCGCCCGAACCACCTCAGGCTGCGGCTGAACCCGCGCCGGCACCAACCGAAACGGCGCAAGCTTCGGCCGAGGGGCCACCGGCACCATCAAGACCGCCCATGCCTATCGGCGGACCCCCAACGCCCGAGCCGCCGCCAAGCCCCGAGGCGCCCGAGCCGCCGCCGGCCGCGCCCGAAGCACCTCGGACGGCGGCTGAACCCCAGCCGCCGCCGTCCGAACCAGCGGCACCTCCACCTTCGCCAGCCGCACCTCCGCCAGCGCCGGCCGAACTCCCTCAGGCCTCGGCCGAGCGGCCAGCGGCGCCACGCAGACCGCCCATGCCTGTCGGTGAGCCGCGGGTGCCAATCGAAGTCACGGAGACGACTTCGACTGAGCTGCAAGCGATTTTGCCCGATCCACCAACTACCGTACCGCCGGTAGGTGCTCGCCCTGCGCGCAAGCCACCGTCGCCCCCGGCCCCGCCCGACCGCCCGTCGGCGCCGACGCCCGCCGCTGTCCCGCCACCGATCCAACAACCCTCCGAATCCGCGGGGCGCCGGGTGCGGCTGGGCGGCCATGAGCGCAACCAGCAATCCGCGCCGCCCCCGACCGAACCAATGTCCCCACCGCCGGAGCAGTCGCGGCGGGCACGTCGGGGACACCGGTATCTCCCCGACCCGGAGAACGGCGAACTCGATCCGGCGGCCGGCCCCTACTTCCGAGTCCCGTTGCCCACCGACGCTGAACGGCAGGCAACCCACGCCGGATCCGAACCTGCGACCGTTGAGTTCCAGCAGCGCGACGCGAACTTCGGTCCGCCCGCCGGACGTGCGCCTGGCGCACCGCAGCCTCCTGCCGATCCCCAGGAGGATCGCCGCGGCAAGCGACGCGCCGTCAGTCAGCCCCGGATCCAAAGACAGTCGGGACCGACTCCGGTGCACCGACCGGTGCCGCCGTCTCAGCCCTCACCCGCACCTCCGCTGTGGGCGCCGACGCCGGGGCCACCCCCGGCACCCCCCGCCCCCACCCCGCCGCCCGCGGGTCAACCGCCGGCCGTCGCCCCGCCCCTTTCAGCGACCAAGAAGTCGGCAAAGCCGGTGCCGCAACGAGGTTGGCGGCGCGCAGTCTACAAATTGACGCGGATCAACTTCGGCCTGTCCCCCGACGAGAAATACGAGCTGGAACTGCGCTCCCGGGTCAGTCGTCAGGCCCGCGGTTCCTACCAGATCGGGATGCTGGGCCTCAAGGGTGGCGTCGGCAAGACAACCACGACCGTCACATTGGGCACGATGCTGGCGCAGGTGCGGGGCGATCGGATCCTGGTGCTGGACGCGGATCCCGGGTGCGGCAACCTCGCCGAGCGCGCGGGCCGTACCTCGCCGTCGTCCATCACTGATCTGGTGGCCGACAAGAACGTGTCGCATTACAACGACGTCCGCGCACACACCAGCGTGAACGCGCACAATCTCGAAATCCTGCCGACCGCCGAGTACACCACGGCTCAGCAAGGGCTCAGTGGAGCGGACCTGCGCTTCGCCGTCGATACCGTGTCGAAGTTCTACAACCTGGTCCTGGCCGACTGTGGGCCGGGCCTGTTCGATCCGGTGACGCGGGGAGTGCTGGAAACGGCGTCGGCGATAGTGATCGTCACCAATGTTTCGCTGGACAGCGCCCGGCAGGCCGAGAGCGCACTGGAATGGTTGCGCCATAACGGGTACCAAGACTTGCTGAGCCGCGTCGTGGTGGTCATCAACCATGTCGCGGTTGGCGAAACCAATGTCGCGGAGAAGGAATTGGTGCGACAGTTTCAACAGCTGATTCAACCCAACCGCGTTGTGCTTTTGCCGTGGGACAAGCACATCGCGACCGGAACCGAAATTCAGCTCGACCAGCTCGACCCCGTCTACAAGCGCCGGGTGCTCGAGCTGGCCGCGGCTCTATCGGACGATTTTGAAAGGGCTGGACGTCGTTGAGTGCACCTGCTGTTGCTGCCGGCTCGACCGCAACGGGTAAACCCCCCGCCAGACCCGCCACTACGCGGGTGACGGTCCTGACCGGCAAACGGATGACCGACCTGGTGCTGCCGGCGGCAACGCCGATGGCTACTTACATCGACGAGACCGTCGCGGTGCTGGCCGATCTGCTGGAAGACACCCCGGCCGACGTCTTGGCCGGCTTCGACTTCGCCGCCCAGGGCGTGTGGACCTTCGCCCGGCCCGGATCGCCGCCCCTCAAACTGGACCAGTCGCTCGACGAGGCGGGCGTTGTCGACGGATCATTGCTCACCCTGGTGTCGGCGAGTCGCACTGAGCGATACCGGCCACTGGTCGAGGACGTCATCGACGCAA
>JAVROZ010000811.1:0-3473 GCA_032162485.1 Mycobacterium sp. | reverse complement strand
GATGTAGCCCATCACTCGGTCGCGCTGTCTCTCCGAAATCACCGGACCACAGAGGGTTCCGGCGTCCTGGGGGTCCCCGCAGGTGACGTTCTCGTAGATGCTCTTGAGGATCGCCACCCCTTCGTCGTAGCGAGACCGGGGCAGCAGCATTCGGGTCGGGTTAGCGCAGCCCTGTCCTGCGTGCATGCACGGCGCGATGCCGATGACGCAGGCCGACCCGAAATCAGCGTCTTCCAACACGATGGTGGCCGACTTGCCGCCGAGCTCCAGGAACAGTCGCTTCATCGTGGCCGCGCCCTTTTCCATGATCCGCTTGCCGACCACCGTCGAGCCGGTGAACGATCTCAGGTCGACCTTCGGCGAGAGCGTGAGCTCCTCGCCCACAAAGTGATCGGATGCGGTCACAACGTTCACTGCGCCGGCGGGAATATCGGTCTTTTCCGCGATCAGCCGACCCAGCCGGGTCGCGTTGAACGGGGTATTGGGGGCAGGCTTGAGAACGACCGTGTTGCCGGTCGCCAGTGCCTGGCCGAGCTTGTTGATGGTGACCTCGAACGGGAAGTTCCACGGCACGATCGCGCCGACCACTCCCACCGGCTCCCGCCACTGCCTGATGGCCGTGTTCGCGCCGGTGAGGCTGATAACCCGGTCGCCGAGATCGGTTTCCCACGCGTAATCGTCGATCAGCCTGGCCGGGTACTTCAGTCCGTCGGCCAACGGAGCGTCCAGTTGCGGGCCGAAGGTGATGGCGCGGGGAGAGCCGACTTCGAGGATCAGCTCCTCGCGCAGTTCTTCCTTCTCGGCCTCTATCGCGTCGTGCAGTTGCAGCAGACAGCGCTTGCGCAGCTCCCGGTTGGTCGACCAGTCGGTCTCGTCGAAGGCTCGCCGGGCGGCGTCGATGGCTCGGTGCATGTCCTCTTTCGAGGCGTCCGCGACCTCTCCGAGCGCTTCTTCGGTCGCGGGGTTGATGTTGGTGAAGGTGCCGGCCTGCCCGTCGACGAGCTTGCCGTCGATCATCATCTTCGGCTCGAACCGGACCTTTACAGTATTTGTCATATCTGTTCAGCTCTCTTTCGACGAGGCGCTGGTCGGAGCGCCGGGACGCGGGACGGCATCGCCAGGCGTGCCACCTATAGTCAGCCTTACTGGAAACTAGCCGATTGGCAACCTGCAAGATGCGAGCACCCCGCTACTGAGGGTCGAACAGCACCGGTACCGACGTCGGCGAGCGGAAAACTTGCCCGCGGATGTGCGGGTCGTTCCCGTCAGGATCCAGCCGTAGATTCGGCAGCCGGTCCAGCAAGAGGTTGATGGCGGTGCGCATTTCCAGTCGCGCCAGGTGCATGCCCAGGCAGACGTGCACGCCGTGCCCCCATCCGAGGTTTGACCTGGCCTGCCGGTGAATGTTGAAGGTGTTCGGATCGGGATAGCGATCTTCCTGCCGGTTCGCCGACCCCAGCATCGGCATCACTGTGGCGCCGGCCGGAATCGCCACACCGCCGAGTTCGGTGTCGCGGGTGGCTACCCGGGTGATGGTCAGCAACGGTGATTCCCACCGCACGCCCTCCTCGATGGCCTGCGGCAGCAACGACCGGTCCGCGCGGATGGCCTCCAACTGCTCCGGATCCGACAACAGTGCGAGAAGCAGGCTTCCCAACGAGCGGTAGGTCGTCTCCACGCCGGCGGGCAGCAGCAGCCGCAAGAACGAGAAGATTTCCTCGTCCGCCAGCTTCTCCCCGTCAATTTCGGCCGCGCCGAGTGCACTGATCAGATCGTCTTTCGGTTCGGCGCGGCGCGCCTCGAGGATAGGCGCGAAATACTCACACAGCGCCGCTGCGGCCGCGAGCCCTCGCTCCGGGTTCATCAGCCAGCTCAGCAACGAAATCGACCAACGCTGGAACTGGGGGTAGTCCTGCTCCGGCAAGCCCAACAAGCCCGCAATGATCTGACTGGGGTAGTCGAAGGTGAATTCCTTCACCAGATCGGCTTTGCCGTTGGGTGCAAAGTTGTCGATCAGGCTGTTTGCCACCCGGGCGACCAATTCGTCTTGCCACCGCGCCAATGACTTCTGCGAGAACGCCTTTGACACCAACGACCGCAGCCGGCCGTGGACCGGTTCATCCATCCCGAGCATCACGCGTTCACCCAGCACCGGGCCGAACGCCGCGATGACGGCCGCCGAGGAGAAGGTCTCATTGTCACGCAGCATCTGCTGAATGTCCTCATGGCGATACACGATGAACATCGGCAGCGATTCTTCATGCGGAAGTGCTCCCGACGTGTCAAGTCGCTGAACCGGTTCCTCGTGACGCAGCCGCGCCAATTCCGTGTACGGGTCACGAACGTCACCAGAAATCGCGTCGTCGAACGCGCCGAAGTCTGCTAGATCGTCGAAAAGCTGTTCCATTGCTACTCCCCTTTGGTCTTGGCTGAAACACGTGCCGCCAACGCCGCTAAACGCTGCAGTACCGGTTGCGGAAGAACGCGCGCGGCAAACACCATCGCCTTCTGGGCGCCTGTCAGTGGCCATGCGCCGCCGCGCATTGAACCCTGTCTGGGTATGCCCAGTACGATCCGTGACATGTGGTGCACGCCCGAAGCCGGAAGAATCCTGTTGGCCGCGAGCAGCATTGAGGCATCCGGGCCCACACCACGCCGCCGGAAGGGCTTTTGATCGGCCAGCGCCTTGAGCAGTCCATCGGTGAACCGCTCGGGTGGCCTGGCGAGCTTCATCGCGAACCTCCCCCGGGTGTTCATGGTGTTGTGCAGCCGGGCGTAGGGGCCGTTGAAGTTCCGATCGTCGATGGTGCCCGCGTCGGTGATGATGTCGGTGTCATACGTGCCGGAGACCAAAACGGTCACACCGAGACCGAAGGGCGCGATCTCGCACGCCATCGATTCTCCCCATCGCTCCAGCGCTCCCTTGGCGGCCGAGTACGGCGCGGTGGCGGGTTGACCGCGTACCCCGGCCGCACTGGACACCAGAACGATGCGACCCTCGCCCCTCGCCCGCATCGACGGCAGCAGCGCCTGGGTGAGCGCGACGGGGCCAAGGACGCTGGTGGCAAACATCCTCTGCCACAACGCCGTATCGGTCTCCTCCACCATCCCGGCGGCCGATATGCCCGCGTTGTGCACAATCGCGTATGGCGCGCCGACGGTTTCATCAATCGCCTTGGCCGCCGCGGAGATCGACGCGGGGTCCATCAGGTCGAGCTGCACGCCGATCAGCCGATCGTCTTCTGCAGCTGCCCCTGCCGCCTCTCGCAGCAGCGGCATTGCGAGGTCGGGTGTGCGCATAGCCGCGACCACACGCCACCCCTCGCGGTAGACCCGCACGGCGGAGGCGAACCCCAGCCCCCGGGACGCCCCGGTGATGACAACCGTGCGCGGCTCAACCATTCTTGCTCGCACAGGCTCCTTGGCCCGCCGGCGGCGGGTCGACGTGGGGCCGCCCGTTCGGCACTCCGCTC
>JAVROZ010000810.1:0-5424 GCA_032162485.1 Mycobacterium sp. | reverse complement strand
TGTGGCCGGGCCGCTGGCTTTGCTCCTGCGGCAGGTGCGCGGGGGCGAGGATCTTGCCGGAGAACTCGTCCGGGGAACGCACGTCGACCAGGTTCTTTTCTCCGATTGCCGCGATGACCTCGTCCCGGAAAGCGCGGATGGTGTTGTCCGGCGCCGAGGCAACGTAGGAGGTGGCCGACCGGCTGACGGCGTCGCGGGACAGCGGCCGGCCGTCGAGCTCCCACTTCTTGCGGCCGCCGTCGAGCAGCTTGACCTTCTGGTGGCCGTACAGCCTGAAGTACCAGTAGGCGTAGGCCGCGAACCAGTTGTTGTTGCCGCCGTAGAGGATCACGGTGTCGTCGTTGGAGATGCCACGGTCGGAAAGCAGTTTGGAGAACTGCTCAGCGTCGACGAAGTCGCGCTTGACCGGGTCTTGCAAATCGGTGCGCCAGTCCAGCTTGACCGCGCCGGCGATGTGACCGCCGTCGTAAGCGCTGGTGTCCTCGTCGACCTCGACGAAGACGATGTCTGCGGCATCCAGATTGCTCTCAGCCCAGTCGGCGGAGACCAGGACGTCGGAGCGTGCCATGGTGGGGATCCTTTCGATTTCTTCTGATCAACAACGTGGTCGGGCAGGGTGCTACTGACAGAGTTGCGCTCGTCGAGGGACGCGGGTGGTGGTGGTGCTCGACACGGATTACTCCTAAAAACGCCTGTTGCGCGGGGGAGACATGCCACGGTGGGCTCCGGGGCTGGTCTGAGTGCTGCGCAGATCGGCGCGGCTACTCAGCAGCTACAGCAACAGCAACAACACGCGTTGCGGCACAGCGGAGCTGTGCGGCAATTGGTGAGCAATAGCTCGACGCGGGCTGACACGTCGGCCAGCTTACCCAATAACACTGTGATCAAGAAAACAGCGGTCGCGCGGCCAACCGCAGGTCGACGAGTACGCGCAGCCGCACTGCCTGAAATCGTCCTCACTGCCTGAAATCGTCCAGCGTGACCGTAGCGCCGCGGGTGATGCCTTCAATGATGACGTCGGAACCTCGCGCCCCGACGGTGTTCGGCGGCACCCCGAACGGAAGTCGCTGTTTGGGCAACCTGGTGCTGAACGCATGCAGCACAGCGTCCCGTTTGTCGTCCGGAACAGCCTGGTCGGCCGTGTCGGGTCCGGTGAGGACCCCGGTGGGGGTGATCACCAGGGTGGCGGGGTCGTCCGCAGCGACGGACAAGTCCACCGAGACGCTGACCCGGTGGTCGAATTTGGCTGATTTCGGCGTGCCGGTGAACACCAGTCCGTGGCTGCCGGATATTCCGGATTCGGTGGTCCCCCCGGTCGCGTCGTTGGACTCCAGCGGCGGTGTCTCGACCATCAGATCGTTGATACCCAGGTATCGGCCCAGGTGCACCGAGTCGATGATGACGCGACTCTCCAGCCTGCCAACCTGCAGCTTCGCGTCGGGCCTGACCAGCCAGGACGCGTCGGTCAGGTCGATCGAATGCATGGTGGCCTCGAGGGTGGCCTTGCCGATCAGTGGTTGGTCGACGGCGTTGGCCTTGATTTCGAGCTCCCGGTAGTGATCGCCCATCGCCTGAGGGATGAACGGGAAGGCCAGGATGGCCACGAATGGGTCCGACCCCAGATTTGCCGCTTTGCGCACGTTCGTCGACAGCCGGTATTCCGCGTAGATGCTGGTGCCATAGTCGACGCCGAGAGCGCCGAACCCGACGACGCCGACGGCGATCGCCGCGGCGGTCACACCGACCAGGACCTTGCGCACCCGGACATTGTGACATCGCAGGTTAACCATGTTGTATTGCTCACAGTTACCCCTGGAAACTTCGGGCCGGAACCATCACGACTTGCCCGATTGCCCGCCGACTTACCGGGTCAGGTGGAGGTATCAGCGCTTCTTGGCCGCACGCCGGTTGATGGCCGCACTCGTTATCCGTCGGTCCCGAACAGGCTCGTCATAGGGCGAAAGCCCTGGTGGCAAGTTATCGTTGCATTGCTGGCCGATAACGTCATATGACGCGATGAGTTTGGGAGGCTTTGCCCACGACGCTGGAGGGGCTTGTTGGACCTATTACTACTGACCTCGGAGCTTTATCCCGACCCGGTCCTGCCGTCACTTTCACTGCTGCCCCACACCGTGCGGACAGCGCCGGCGGAGGCTTCCTCATTACTGGAGGCGGGCAATGCGGATGCCGTGCTCGTTGATGCGCGCAACGACCTTTCAGCGGCGCGCGGTCTCTGCCGCCTATTGAGCACCGCGGGTCGGTCAGTGCCGGTTCTGGCAGTGGTGAGTGAAGGCGGGCTGGTCGCCGTGAGCCCTGACTGGGGCTTAGACGAGATTCTGTTGCCGACGACCGGACCCGCCGAGATCGACGCCCGCCTGCGGCTTGTGGTCGGTCGGCGTGGTGGTCTGGCTGACCAGGAGAGCATCGGCAAAGTGAGCCTGGGCGAGTTGGTGATCGACGAAGGCACTTACACGGCACGACTGCGTGGCCGTCCGCTCGACCTCACCTATAAAGAATTCGAGCTGTTGAAATACCTGGCACAGCACGCCGGCCGGGTGTTTACCCGAGCCCAGTTGCTGCACGAGGTGTGGGGCTACGACTTCTTCGGCGGCACCCGCACCGTCGACGTACACGTCCGTCGCCTGCGGGCAAAACTTGGTTCCGAGCACGAAGCGCTCATCGGCACGGTGCGCAACGTCGGCTACAAGGCCGTTCGGCCCGCACGCGGACGGGCGGCGGCGACCGAGCCTGGGGACGACGATTCCGAGGCCGAGACCGGGCGCGAGGATCTGGCTGACCCACTGGTCGACCCGTTGCGCAGTCAGTGACGTCGCCAGACTGGCGATCGGCACTGACTGCCGAGGAGCGGCAGGGAATACTTGAACTCGTCAGGGCTGCAACAGAATTCGACGGAGTAGCGCCGCTGGGCGAACAAGTGCTGCGGGAGTTGCCGCACGAACGCACCGGTCATCTGCTGGCCGTAGATCAACCCGGCGGCAGTGTCATCACTGGTTACCTCAATTTGGCGCCGACGCGCGATGAGGCCGGCGGGATGGCGGAATTGGTGGTGCATCCACAGGCCCGGCGCCGTGGCGTGGGTGGGGCACTGGCGCGAGCGGCGTTGGCCAGAACCGACGGCCGCAATCAGTTCTGGGCGCACGGCACGCTCGAATCCGCCCGGGCGACCGCGGGCGCGCTGGATTTGGTTGCCGTGCGGGAACTGCTGCAAATGCGGCGCCCCCTGCGCGATGTCGCCGAACCTGTGATCCCCGACCGGTTGCGCGGTGTGCGGATCCGTACCTATGCGGGTCCGTCTGACGACGCCGAGCTGCTACGGGTCAACAACGCCGCATTCGCTTCCCACCCGGAACAGGGCGGGTGGACCGACGCCGAGCTGGACGAGCGGCGCGGCGAGTCATGGTTTGATCCGGCCGGTCTGTTCCTGGCCTTTGGAGATGTCTCGGCTGAGTTCACATCGGTGGAATCCGAGACGTTGCTCGGCTTCCACTGGACCAAAGTTCATCCCGACCCCATCGGGCTGGGTGAGGTTTACGTGCTGGGCGTCGACCCGGCGGCACAGGGCAGCGGCCTGGGCAAGATGTTGACGTCGATTGGCCTGACATCGCTGGCGCAACGGCTGGCCGACAAGCCCGAACCCACCGCGATGCTCTACGTGGAGTCCGACAACACAGCCGCGGTGCGGACCTACGAGAAGACGGGCTTCGGCGTCTACAGCGTCGACACCGCCTACGCGACTTCCGGCGACTAGCGGGGCCACCCAGGGAGCTATTGGGTACGCAGATCAATAGGCCAAACGGGTCTCACGGCGGCCGGGTACGTCCCGCTGCCCGATAAAGTCGAGGAGCGCCTGGTCGCCGCGATCAACGCGCTGCAGAGAGGGGCCATCGGGCTCGGCCGAGCCTGTGGCAACGGGACCGACGGGATCACAGTGACGACGCCAAACCCATCCGATGCTGGTTCGGGTGAGGTCGTTGCCGCGCCGTTTCCGGAACCGCCGCTCGTGCCCATCAGCCCGTGGGGATTGGGGAAGCCACATCTGGGCGACCGTATCTTTCGGCGGCTGTCGGAGGGCTCCGGCCTGCTGATCGTCGGTCTGATCGCCTTCATCGGCGGGTTCTTGGCGTGGCGAGCCCTACCGGCGTTGGCGCGAAACCGCGAGAACTTCTTCACCTACGGCGGCCGTTGGGTCACCGCACGCACCTCGGCCATGCGGTTCGGCATCCTGGAGCAGCTGCAGGTCACGGTCTTCGTATCGTTGTTCGCTCTTATCCTCGCGATGCCGGTGGCGCTGGGGGTGGCAATCTATGTCACCCAGTACGCGCCGCGGAAGGTGGCCGTGCCGCTTTCCTACACGGTCGATCTGCTGGCCGCGGTGCCGTCGATCATTTATGGCGTCTGGGGCCTGCACGTCTTGGCGCCGCAGTTGCGGCCGGTGGCGAGCTGGTTGAACGCCAATCTGGGGCGCGGGTTTCTGTTCGCTACCCGCAACGCGGCGGTGGCCGGCGGCGGCACCATCTTCACCGCCGGGATCGTCTTGGCGATCATGATCCTGCCGATCATCACCGCGGTCACCCGCGAAGTCTTCGTCCAGACGCCACAAGGGGAGATCGAGGCTGCGCTCGCGCTCGGCGCCACCAGGTGGGAAGTCGTTAAGACGACCGTGCTGCCTTTCGGGCGATCCGGATTCATCAGCGGCGCGATCCTCGGCTTGGCGCGGGCTCTGGGCGAGACAGTCGCCCTGCTCATCATCCTGCGCGGTACTCAAGAAGCGTTCGCCTGGTCGCTGTTCGACGGCGGATCCACCTTCGCCACCAAGATCGCCGGCACGGCAGCCGAATTCAGCGACCAGTACGAGGCCGGTGCCTACATTGCCGCGGGCCTGGTGCTGTTCCTCCTTACCTTCGTGGTCAACGCCGGGGCGCGCGGCGCGGTCACGGGGACGCGAGCCGGACGAGCGCCGAGATGACGTCGATTCTGGATCGCCCGCTGAAATGGCGGACAATTTCAACGCTCGGCTGGCGCCGTCGGATCGCCAACGGCGTCGCCACCGTCCTGGTGACGCTGTCGATGGGGATCGCCCTGGCGCCCCTGCTGTGGGTCCTGTGCTCAGTAGTTGTCAACGGCTTCAAGGCGCTCACCTCGAGTGTGTGGTGGTCGTACTCGCAGGCGGGTGCGGCCTTTGAGCCCGCTGGCGGTGCCCTACACGCGATCGTCGGCACCCTGCTGCTCGGTTTGGCGTGCGCGGCAATCTCGATCCCGATCGGTGTGATGGTGGGGATCTATCTGGCGGAATACGGAGGCAGCCGCCCGCTTGCACGCCTGGTCACCTTCACGGTGGACATCCTGGCCGGGGTGCCGTCGATCGTTGCGGCCCTGTTCATCTATGCGGTGTGGGTCTCGACG